>CALWOL010000103.1 GCA_944383135.1 uncultured Flavonifractor sp. | reverse complement strand
CGAGACACCAGTCCGGCACGCGGAGGACCCAGAGGTCTTCTTGGAGGTCATGAAGGCCCTGGTGTCCGAATCAGATATCGCAGATATAGGCGAACCCTTCCGGAATTCGGACAATCGTCTGGGGGCGTGGCGGGAGATTTCCGGCATCCTCTACCTGGTCATGCCGGAAGAGGTTTGGGCAAAAGCATACCGTCGGAAGCTCTCGGCGGAGAAGTTTATGGACACCAATTTCTTCCAAAAGAAGGACTGGCCGCGGGAATTACAGCGGCAGCTGAGCAAAGGCGGTTTCATCAAGCAGGCCAGCTCTGGGTATCGGTACAGGTATGACCTCTATGGCACAGGAAAGCGTGACAGCACCTATGTGGTGGCTATCCCGGCGTCCCTCCTCACGACCTCCTGAATGCGCAAAAAGCCGGGCAAGGCGCCCCGCCCGCCGGCAAGGCGCCTTGCCACAGCTTTTGCCAGAGCATTTCCAGAGAAATGTTCTTAAAATCCGGTTTATAGAAAGGATTGCCATCAAATGTCTGGAAAATGTAACAATAATAAGCGTCACACCCAAGTGGTAACCTCGGCAAAAAAGTCACAGGTCTTTGATGAACTCCATACTTCATTTTCCGAGAACCCCACTGACAGGTGCCTTCCCATATCCACCGCGTCCGACGGTTTCCAGCATCTCCATCCCAATTACCCCGACCCGGACGGACCTTTGGAACCCCTCTCTGATGCCGTCATCCATTCGCTCACCAAGCGTGTCGTGGGGCACATGAAGAAGCTGCGCCCGGGGCTGGATTTAGACTACTGGAAGCGCGTTACCCGGCAGATTTTTTCCGAAGATGGGAAAAGGATCCTGGTTAACCCTGCCAGAGCAGGGAGCGGAAAGTCCACCTGGATCCATGCCTTCCTGCTGACCCTGGCGGAGCTGTACACCGAAGGAAATCCCCTCGCGGAAAGTTTAGGCGGGGTGCTTCTGGTCCTTCAGAAGGTAGAAGACCTGAACGCCGTCGCCCAGGCAGTGAACGCGGCTATTCCCCAAACGGAGGTCCCAGTGATGATCGCCCTGCAGAGTCTGACCCGCTCGGGCAAGGACCGACAGCTGTGTCGCAATCCGGATGCCCTGGACTTCCGAGACTGTGCGGGTTGTGACTACGCATCCGCCTGCCTACTGAAGCAATCCGGCGAGCAGGGAAAAAACGCCTTTCTCCTGGGCGCCACACAAAAGCGCTTCGGGGACCTGCGGGAAAATGGGACACTGGACGGACAACTGCTCCGCCGGCTCCGTCCGGACGGCAGCGTGGTACGTCGCCGGTACCTTATCTTCGATGAGAAACCGGAGCTCTACCAGATCGCCGCACTGGACCAACACGGCCTGAATGCCCTCTCGGACCGACTGGAGGAGCTGCCTGCCCGGCGTCAGATCAGTGACCAGCGTGTCAGCTCCTTGCAGGGGGACCTGAGTTACATAGGAGTACGGCCTTTTCAGAAACTCCGCCGTGAGTCCGTCATCTGGTTGCCAGAGGGGAGGTATGTCGAAGCGTTGGCGGGATTCTGTTCCCTGACAGGGGAGGATGGACACCGGCTGGAAACGCTGAAGGTAAGGTTAGAAAAGCTGTTGGGGCAAAACAGTGAGGAACTGCGGGCCTGTATGACGGTACTGGAGGAACTGTACCTGGGGAAGGAGTGCCTCTTCTGCCGAACTGGTAGCTTCCGGATCTCCTGCGTCAAGGATGGGCTGGCGTGTCTCAAGGATCACCATGTCCTGATCTTCGATGCGACAGCAGAGGTAGATGGGGACTACTGCCACAATTCCCGCTTGAAGTTCCTGCGTGCGCCTAAACCACCGGATATGAGACAGGTGACGTTCCATCTCTTCATGCACCCGAGACTCAATCTGTCCAGGGCTGCCGTGGACTCCAAGGCCTGGCTGATAGACGGCATGTGTGCGCTGGTGGAGCTGCTTCTAATGCAGTTTTCCGGTCAGACCTTTCTCTGCGTTTATAAAAAAGACGCCCCCAGGATTATGGCTTCCCTGAGCAAGTCGTCCAAAGAACGGCTGGCCTTTATGGAGGACCCGGATCGACCCGGTGAACAGACGCTTCCCTACTTTGGCGGGACCAACGGTAGCAACGCCTTCCGCGCTTGCTCCAACGTTATCCTTCTGGGCTATCCCCGGCTGAGTCCCGATGTCTATCTGGAGCGGTGTTATGCGGTCTGGAAGGAGGCAGGCGCCGAGACGCAGATACGCAACATCCAGGAGACGCTGTATCACCAAGAACGCCCATGGCAGATGGGTCTCCGGGCGATTCCGATGCTCACAGAATATGAGAATCGCCATCTGGCCGCCCGCCTGGAGCAGGAGATCTACCGGTGCAAGCTGCGTAATCCCTCCTTTTCGGGCGAGGTGCACGTCTTCCTCTTCTGCCCGCCCAAGGGGTGTTGGGAACTGCTGCAAGATCGCTTTCCAGGGCACTGTGAGGTGATTGTGGAGGAACTCCCGGACTGTGTGGCCGAGTGCCTGGAGGAGCGCCGCAGCTATGCTGGCCGCCCCACTGCCTATTTGAGGATAAAGCGTTTTCTGGAGAGATGGGATGGACAGCCCATCTCAATTTCTGAACTCCGCACCCAGGTTGAAGTCAGCAAGTCCGCCTGGAAGGAGCTCAGTGACAACGGACAGCTGTCCGAGTTGCTGGCTCGCTTTAGGGCGGAGCGGATAGGTAGAGGGAGAAATACCCAAATTCGCCTCATCGTCTCTTCCTCAAACAAGCAGGTTCCAGCCTGACTGGCAACGGAAATACATACTATATCTATAGATATAACAAAGGAGGACATTACCATGAACACAGTTCTGAACATCTTAAACGGAAAACTTGTCTTCTCCCCGCAGGAAACCTGCAGGATTCTTGGCGTTGGCCGGAACACCATATACTCTCTGCTGCACACGGGAGAGTTAGAAAGCATACGGATCGGACGTCAATTCCGGATCACCCGAGAAGCCATCTATCGGTACTTGGGCCTCAATTCCCATATTGCTGTGTAATACTCAGAGGGGCTCCTAAAAAGGAGCCCCCCATTCTTTTAAGGAGGATCATCTTATGCCGCGCAGACGAGTGGAGCGTAATATTTCCTATGATGAGGAGCGAAAGCTCTACTATGTCAATCTTGATTATGGCCCGGACCCCAAAACAGGCAAGCAGGTGAAAAAAAGCTGTACCTTTCCCAAAATCGGACAGGCCCGATCTGCGCTCCGGAAGCACGAATCAGCACGGGAAGCGGGCCGGATCGTAAAACCCAGAGAACTCACATTGGAAGAGTGGCTGACCACCTGGATGAATGATGTGATCTCCCTTAGCCGCGCTGTCACCACGGTATACGCCTACCAGAACATCATCCATTCACACATCATTCCGGCCTTGGGCGCTCAGCCGATTCAAAAAATAGCACCCCAACAACTGCAGGCCTATTACGCCGCACTGATCCGCGACAAGCATCTCAGCAGCAACACCGTGCGGAAACACCACGACCTTCTGAATGCCGCCTTCAAAGCCGCTGTTAAGCAGGGCATTCTCCTTTCAAACCCCGCAGAGCGTGTAGAAGCCCCCAAGCCACATCCGCCGGAGATCCATTACTACTCTATGGAGAATCTTCAACGGCTGCTCACCCTCTGCAAAGGAACCCGCATTGAAGTTCTGGTCAAACTGGCCGGCTTACTCGGCCTGCGCCGGGAAGAGATTCTGGGGCTGACCTGGGACCATGTCAACTTTCATTCTCATAAACTGGAGGTCGTATCCGTCCGCACCGCTGCCGGTAAGACGGTTGTTACCAAAGAACCCAAAACAGCAACTTCCAAGCGGACACTGTACATGCCCGCCGACCTAGAGGACGCCCTGAAACGGGAGGCCCAAAAGCAGGCTCACTTCAAAGCATATCTGGGCAGTTCCTATCAGGACGACGGCTATGTCTTCACCTATGAAGATGGCCGTCCCATGCGGCCCAATTACGCCTCCGAGCTATTCACCAAATTCATCCATGACCATGATCTTCCACCCATCACCCTCCACGGCCTAAGGCATAGCTTTGCCAGCATCGCCAATGCAAAGGGAATTCCCATGTACGACATCGGAAAGGCCCTTGGACATAGCTCCCCTTCTACCACCAGCAAAATTTACACACACCTCTTGGACCCCGACCATAAAGACCTTTTAGAGCGAATGTGGGGAAATCCACCGGTCCAGAAAGAAGGGTGGAAATAAGCCCGCCAACAAGCGTTTTCTGTCGTGTGCACTCTCCCATATCTACCAAAACATCTACCACAAACCGCAATTCCGGATGAAATGTTCTCATTTCTATAAAAACAGGTCGGAAATCAAAAGATTTCCGACCTGTTTGTGGTGGAGGCGGGGGGAGTCGAACCCCCGTCCGAAAACGCTTCCTCAGGAACTTCTCCGGGCGCAGACGGTCATTTGCATTCCCTCACCCTGACGTAGGCCGTCAAACTTCAGGGCTTGGTAGCTTCATTGTCCATGGTGCGCTCAAAGCTTTGCGCACACACGTGCACCACTAAACGACGCCCCAGCCCGGCTCGTGGTCCTTCCGGGTGGGACGGTCACGGCTTAAGCCGCGACAAGCTCAACGTTATCGTTGTTCTTTAATTTATAAGTTGCCCATTTTTCGGATGTTAGGCGCATCCGCCCGCTATTCCTGCCTCTACGTCCCCGTCGAAACCAGTACGCCCCCATAAAGCGGCGCGGCAAAACCGCGCCGCGGCGGATATACTGCTTTTTCCCGGTTCAGCACTTCTCCGGGGCGGGATACTCCACCCCAAAGGTCTCCACGGTGACCGACTTCATCCGCTGGTCCTCATAGGGCCTATCCATCCGGTCCCGCTTGGCGGCCACAATGGCGTCGGCCACCTCCATGCCCTCAATCACCTTGCCGAAGGCGGCATACTCGCCATCCAGGTGGGGGGCCTTCTCCACCATGATGAAGAACTGGCTGCCGGCGGAGTTGGGGTGCATGGCCCGGGCCATGGACAGCACGCCCCGGTCATGCTTCAGCTCATTCTTTACTCCGTTGTGGGCAAACTCGCCCTTGATGGAGTAGCCGGGGCCGCCCATGCCGGTGCCGTCGGGGCAACCGCCCTGAATCATAAAGCCGGGAATGACCCGGTGAAAAATCAGGCCATTGTAAAAACCGGCCTGCACCAGGCTGATGAAGTTGTTGACAGAGTTGGGGGCCACCTCGGGATAGAGCTCCGCCACCATCTTGCCGCCGTTCTCCATTTCAAAGGTCACGATGGGATTCTGTGCCATGCGAAATCCGTCCTTTCTGTCGTATCAATAGCCGCCCCGGCCCCGGGTCTTCATGGCCCGGTCCATCTCCCGCCTGGCGTCCTTGGCGGCAGCGGCGTCCCGCTTGTCGTAGAGCTTCTTGCCCTTGGCCAGGCCCACCTCCAGCTTCACCCGGGGACCCCGAAAGTAAATGGAAAGGGGAACCAGAGCATAGCCGTCCTGCTTCACCTTGGCAAACAGCCGCAGGATTTCCCGCTTGTGCATCAGCAGGCGCCGGGGGCGGAGGGGGTCCTTGTTGAAGATATTCCCCTTTTCATAGGGGCTGATGTGCATGCCGTGGACGTGCATCTCCCCGTCCTTCACAATGCAGAAGGAGTCTTTCAGGTTGACGTGGCCCTGGCGGATGGACTTGACCTCCGTGCCCGCCAGTTCAATGCCCGCCTCGTACTTGTCCTCGATGAAATAGTCGTGGTAGGCCTTGCTGTTTTTGGCCACAATTTTGACGCCCTTTCCCTCCATGGCTCCGCCTCCCCTCCGGGAAAAATCCTTGGAAGTTTATGATACCATAGCTGCAAGTCCATGCGGACCTGCGCGCCGCACACTTGCGGCAACTGTTGATATTATACCACACCTGTCAATAGCTCAGACGGGGAAATAGGACAGCAGCCGGGTCAGGGCGTCCTCCTCCAGCACCCGCCGGCCATGCTCGGCCAGCCGGGCCTCCAGGTGGGGCAGGCCGTGCTCCTGCCGTCCGAACTCGGAGAGCAGAGCGGCCGCGCCCCGCCGCCGGGCCGGCAGGGAGATCCACCAGCGCCCCTCCCACCAGAACAGCTCCGCCTCCGGGCAGGGCTCCGGCAGGCAGCGAGCGGCGGCGGCTACCTCCTCCAGACACGCAAAGGAAAACCAGCTCCGCTCCGGGGGCTGTACATGGGCAAAAACCAGCACCCCGCAGCGCTCCGGATAGGCCTCAATCTCGATGCTGCCCTCCAGGGTAATGCCCGCCTCCCGGAAAGCGGCCCGGGTGAGCTCCAGGGCCCGCTCCAGGGTAAGCTCCGCCGGGGTCAGCCCGTACTGCTGCAGGTCGGTCGGAGTGATGTAAAGCGCCACGCTGGCGCTGCCGATGGACTGGATGGTCATAGCGTGCCTCCTTCGGATAATAACCCCATTATACCGGACGGGATGGGGCGGGGATAGCTGTAATCCCTGGAGGGATTGGAAAAGGAGAGGCTGGCACCGGGCGGAGAAATGTGGTATACTATGGTCATTCATATACGCTGTCCGCTGGGGTGCGGCACAGAAAGGGAGTACAAGCCATGGAGCTGTGGGAAAAAACACTGGAGAGCCAGACCTTGTTTGAGGGGAAAATCGTCACCGTTAAGCTGGACCAGGCCCAGCTCGTCAACGGCACGGTGGCCCGCCGGGAGGTGGTGGAGCACCCCGGCGGCGTGTGCATCCTGCCCCTGTTTGACGACGGCACGGTGAGCGTGGTGCGCCAGTTCCGCTACCCCTTCCAGCAGGTGGTCACCGAGCTGCCCGCAGGCAAGCTGGAGAAGGGGGAGGCCCACCGCCCCGCCGCCCTGCGGGAGCTGGAGGAGGAGGTGGGCGTCACCTGCGGTAAGCTGAGCTACCTGGGGTGCCTGTATCTCTCCCCCGGCTTTTCCACTGAGGTGCTGCACATGTATCTGGCCCAGGAGCTGAAGCAGGGCCAGTGCCATCCCGACGAGGACGAATTTCTGGAAACGGAGCGTCTGCCCTTCTCCACGCTGCTGGAGCAGGTGATGAGCGGGGAGATTACCGATGCCAAAACCGTGGCCCTGGTGCTGAAAACCAGGCAGCTGCTGAACCTGTGAAAGAAACGGGAGGTTGTAATGAGCAAGCGGGTTTTGATTGTGGAGGACGAAAAGAATATTGTGGACATCCTCAGCTTCAACCTGAGCAAGGAGGGCTACGACACGCTGGAGGCCTATGACGGTCAGGCCGGCCTTCAGCTGGCTCTGGAGCAGGACCCGGACCTCATTCTGCTGGATTTGATGCTGCCCAAGATGGACGGCTTTGACGTGTGCCGCAGCCTCCGCCAGGCGGGCCGAAGCACGCCGGTTATCATGCTCACCGCCCGGGAGGAGGAGACCGACAAGGTGCTGGGCCTGGAGCTGGGCGCGGATGACTACATCACCAAACCCTTTTCCATGCGGGAGCTGCTGGCCCGGGTCAAGGCCAACATCCGCCGCAATGAGATGGCCGCCGCAGCCGTTCCCGCCGGCAGCGCCAAGCCCGCCGGCCAGCGGCTGACGCTGGGGCGGATTGCCATTGATCCGGAGCTGATGGTGGTCTACAAGGACAACCACCCGCTGGAGCTGACCCAGCGGGAATATGAGCTGCTGCGTTTTCTGGCCGCCCAGCCGGGAAAGGTGTTCTCCCGGGAGGCTCTGATGGAACACGTGTGGAACTATGAGGGCTATGTGGGAGACGTGCGGGCGGTGGATGTGGCGGTGCGCCGCCTGCGGGAAAAAGTGGAGGATGACCCGGCGGCACCCCAGTTTGTGGTGACCCGGAGAGGATTGGGCTACTACTTCAACGCCTGAGCGCACAAATCATACCCAAAACAAACCGGAGAGGAGGTGTCCGCCCCATGTTCCGCAGCCTGCATATGAAGCTGATGCTCATTATGACTCTGCTCATCATTCTGCTGATGACGGTGGTGGGCGCCTTTCTCATCAACTCGGTGGCCAACTACTACACCCAGGACTTCTATGCCCAGATGTCCGAGGCCTTTCAGGATGAGGATTTCTGGTCCGATCTGAACACCCCGGTACAGGGGGAGGAGGACAGTGTCACCAGCATTGTCCAGATTCTGGACAACTATTACAGTGTGCTGGGGGTGGACAACCGCAGCCGGAAGTACTACGTGCTGGATGGCAGCGACGGCCGCTGGCTGGCCTGCTCGGACAAGCAGGAGAGCGGCAGCCAGCTGGACATGGACTCCCGCAACCTGATGCGGGTGCTGGCCGGCGCGGACAAGAGCGACGACAGCGATCCCACCGCCCCCTACATGGATGTGGCGGTGGCGGTACAGCGGGGCGAGAGCCGGTATATCATCTACGTCCGGGACGACGGTACCAACGCCGCCGCCCTGAACAGTGAGCTGATGACCCTGATTGTGGAGGCCCTGGTATTCGGCCTGATCATCACGGTGCTGCTCTCCTTCCTTCTGTCCAAAACCCTCATCACCCCCATTGAGAAGCTCACCGAGGGGGCGGAGCGGGTAGCCGACGGGGATTTTTCCCAAAAGCTGGAGGTGGCCTCCCGGGACGAAATCGGCGTGCTCACCGGCACCTTCAACGACATGGCCCGGCAGCTGCGCACCACCCTGGAGGCGGTGGAAAACGAGCGCAACAAGCTGGGCACCCTGTTCCTCCACATGACCGACGGCGTGGTGGCTTTCTCCCGGGACGGCTCGGTAATTCAGTCCAACCCAGCCGCCGAGGACATGCTGGGCCGTGCCATCCCCATCGGAGGCAGCGAGAGCTACGACACCCTGTTTTCCGACATCGCCCCCCTCCAGGGGGTGTTGGCGGTGGAGCCGCCGGGCTACCTGGACGGCACCCGGATGGTGGACGGCCGCAGGCTGGAGCTGCTGCTCACCCCCTTTGACCAGGAGCGGCTGGGCGGCGTGCTGGTGGTGATTCACGACGTCACCCAGCAGTACAAGACCGAGGAGATGCGCCGGGAGTTCGTGGCCAACGTGTCCCACGAGCTGCGCACCCCCCTGACCAACATCCGCTCCTATGCTGAGACCCTGGTGGACAACGCCGGGGATTTGCCCCCGGACACGGAGAAAAATTTCCTGGGGGTCATCCTCAACGAATCCGACCGGATGGCCCACATCGTCCAGGATTTGCTTACCCTCTCCCGCTTTGACTCCGGCCGCTCGGAGCTGAAGCTGGCCCCCTTCTCCTTCGCCCAGGCGGTGCAGGATGTATACAGCGCGGTGCTGATGGAGGCCCAGCGCCACGGCCATACCGTCATCCTGGAGATGGCCGACGGTCTGCCTGACATTGTGGGGGACCGGGAGCGGATTTTGCAGGTGATGATGAACGTGGTCTCCAACTCCATCAAGTATACCCCCGACGGGGGCCGGATTCGCATCTCCGCCGGCCAGTGGCCGGGAAAGGTGTGGATGGAGGTGGCGGACAACGGCATCGGCATCCCGGCGGAGGACCGGGAGCGGATTTTTGAGCGGTTTTACCGGGTGGACAAGGCCCGCTCCCGGGAGTCGGGGGGCACCGGTCTGGGGCTTTCCATCGCCAAGGAGATTATTGACCGGCACGAGGGCACCATCGAGCTGCTGGACCGGCCCGGTCCCGGCCTGACGGTGCGCATCACCCTGCTGACGGAGGGCCCGCGCCATGGACGGGAATAAGCGGCTGCGCCGGCGGCACCGGCGGGGGCTGGAAACCCTCAAAAGCATCCTTATCGTTCTGCTGTCCCTCTCCGCCATCTGCCTGACCCTGCTGACCCTGAATTACAGCAAGGTGTCCTGGCCGCCCCTTCAGGGGGTGCTCACCCTGCTGGGGAAGCAGACGGAACAGTCGCCGTCGGATACCGCCGCCGCCGGCCAGACCACCATCTCCCCCCGCCCTGTCCGCATGGCCGTGTGCGACGGAACGGAACGCTTTGCCGTCCAATATGATACCCAGCAGACTGATCAGCTGTTTGACGAGCTGGGGATCCTCCTCACCGAGGCTTTGGCCGGGGCCTCCGCCCCTCAGAAGGTTTCGGAGGCCGCCTGGCGGCAGGCCCTTCAGGCGCCCGGCGTGTGGTTTGATTTTCTGGGGGCTCTGCCGCTGGAGGCGCTGTATGCCTGGCTGGGTGAGGGGGGCGTCAATCCGGCGCTTCTCCACTCCGCACGCCGCCTGGCGGTGGCGCTGGACGAAGACGGTCAGGTGCGGCTGTACTATCATAATGAGGAAGACGGCCTGTATTATGCCTGTGACACCACGGTAATCTACGAAGGCCACATGGACATGCTGATTTCCGGCTATGGAAGCAACGGTGTGTCCTTTGTGTTTGAGCAGGAGCCGGACAGCGGCTACGAGGGGCTGGATCCCTATGTGCTCCTCTCCGCCGGCGCGCTGCATCCGGCTGTCTATCACTTTTCCAACCCCCTGGGGGAAATTGACGACAGCGTGGTATCCACCCTTCAGCAGGCCACGGCCTTCCAGCCCCAGAGCAATTCGGTCTACCCCGTAGCCAACGGCGTGCGCATCCGGGAGGGGCGGGAAACCCTGGAAATCACCCGGGACGGCACGGTGGTCTATCACGCCGGTGAGAGCGACTCCCTTCGCTACCCCATCGGGGACGGGGGCACGCTGCCCATGCTGGAAATCACCTGGCGGCTGGCGGCGGACACGGTGGGCCGCTGGTGCGGCGATGCCCGTCTCTACCTCATCGGGGCGGAGGAGCAGACCGACGGCAGCATACAGGTGAGCTACGGTTACAGCCTCAGCGGCGCGGAAACGGCACTGCCCGGCGGGGCCTGCGCCGCCCGCTTCACCGTCCGGGACGGGCAGATTACAGACTATACCCTGACCTTCCGCCGCTATGAGCAGGCCGGACAGAACAGTCTGGTGCTGCGGGAGCTCCAGGCCGCTGCCGCGCTGGAGGCTCTGGAGCCGGAGGGGCGGGAGCTGGTCCTCTGTTACAGCGACACCGGTGGGGATACCGCCCAGGCCGGCTGGATTGCCAGATAGGCGGGAGGGGCTATGGAGTGGTCTAAAATCAAAACCATTGTCCTGCTGATGCTGGTGGGGGTCAACCTCTTCCTGCTGGCGCTGGTGGGCCTGCGGGTCAGCCAGGGCGCCCTCTATGAGGATGAAACCTGGCAGGCCGTTCTTCAGGTCCTGGAGGAGGGTGGGATTTCCTTTGCCCCAGAGCAGATGCCCAAGGACACCCCCCTGCCCTCCCTTACCGTCGCCCGGAACCGGGACAGCGAGGCGGACACCGCCGAGGTACTGCTGGGCGCCATCAGCCAGGTGGGAGAAAGCGAGGTGCGGCCCAGCTATACCGGTGCCGCCGGCACGGCGGAGTTTTCCATGAACGGCACCTTTTCCGTGACCTTCACCGCCCCCCGCTGGCAGTGCCAGAGCGGCCAGAGTCTCAGCGACGCCTCCCAGGCCTGCCTGGAGCAGATCGGCTTCTCCGGTGTGCTGGAGCGATCCGCCGTCCAGGGGGACACCACCGTGCTTGCTTACGTTCAGCTGTGGGAGGATATTCCTCTCTTCTCCTGCCAGGCTGTCTTGACCTGGGAGGATGAGGTGCTCACCGCCATGGAGGGCAGCCGCCTGGCGGGGACGGTGGAAAGCAGCCGCAGCCAGACGCTCCTCTCCACCCCCACCATCCTGATGCGCTTTCTGGCCAGCGTCAGCGAGGGGGGCTCGGTATGCAGCCGGATTGAGGAGATGACTCTGGGCTATCTGGCCAGCGGAAGCGGCCGCTCGGTATCCCTCTCCCCGGCGTGGCGGATTCTTACCGACACCGGGGCCTATTATGTGGACGCCGTCACCGGCGCGGTTACGCCGGAAAACTGACAAACAAACAGCGGACCTGCCGCTTTTGCGGCAGGTCCGCCGGTTTTTTCCTCACTTCCGGGCCTTGTCCCGGACATAGATGTGCTTGACATGGGGCAGGCTGGTCTGACGCACGTCCACCTCAAACCGGGGGAGGTAGCGCACCAGCTGGGTGAGCTTGGAAAAGCCGAAATTCCGGGGGTCAAAGTCGGGCTGCTTCTTCACCAGCAGATTGCCCAGGTCCCCCATGAAGGCGTACCCGTCCTCATCGGCCATGGTCTCCACCGCGTCGGCAATGAGCTCCACCACCGCCTTGGGCACCCGGGACTCCGGCTCGGGCGGCTCCGGCGGAGCGGCGGGGGCCGCCTCCTCCTTCTTCCTGGACGTCTTTTTGGCTTTGGCGGGCTTTTCCGCCCGGCTCTCCTCTTCCCGGATATCCTCCCCCCGGCTCTCCTCCGCCCGGGCCTGTTCGGCGGCGGAGCGGATGACCTCAATGTAGACAAATTTGTCGCAGGCCACGATAAAGGGGTTGGGGGTCTTTCGCTCCCCTATGCCGTAGACCTTCTTCCCCGCCTCCCGCAGGCGGATGGCCAGGCGGGTGAAGTCGCTGTCGCTGCTCACCAGCACAAAGCCGTCCACCTGGCCGGTGTACAGGATGTCCATGGCGTCGATAATCATGGCCGAGTCAGTGGAGTTCTTGCCGGTGGTGTAGCCGTACTGCTGCACCGGTGTGATGGCGTTCTCCAGCAGCAGCGGCTTCCAGGAGGCCAGGTTGGGGGTGGTCCAGTCCCCGTAAATGCGCTTGATGGTTGGGGTTCCGTACACCGCCACCTCCGCCATCACATCGCCGATGGCGGAGCGGGGGGCGTTGTCCGCGTCGATGAGCACCGCCAGGCGCAAATCCGTTTGTTCCGCCATATCCGTCCTCCCGTCAGGCCTGCCGGGCCTGGACGATGCGCTCCACCTGCTCCAGCTGCTCCACAGTGTTCACGCCCAGCATCTCCTGGGGGGTGCAGGTGGGGCAGGCGTTCACCTTCCCGCCCTTGCTCAGAATATAGGCCGGGGCGTCGGTGAGGTAATACTCTCCCTGGGCGTTGTTGGGCTTGAGCTGGTCAATGGCCTCCCACAGGGCGGCGGCCCGGAACACATACACCCCCACATTCAGCTCCCGAATCTTCTTTTCCTCCGGGGTGCAGTCCTTGTCCTCCACAATGTGGGTAAACCGCCCCTCCCCGTCCCGGATGATGCGGCCGTAGGGCAGCTGCTCATCCGACACGGCGGAGAGCAGGGTACAGTCGTTGCCCTCCTGACGGTGGGTGTGAATCAGGGATTCATAGGTGGCCCGGCGCATCAGGGGCATGTCCCCATAGCACACCAGGATGTCCCCTTCAAAGTCCCCCAGGGCCGCCCGGGCACACTGCACCGCGTGGCCGGTGCCCTTCTGGGGCTCCTGCACCGCGTGGGAATACTGGGGGAAGGCGGCGATGACCTTCTCCCGCTCGTATCCCACCACCAGCACCACGTCCTGCGCCTCCAGGAAGGACAGCTCCTCCAGCACATAGCCCAGCAGGGGCCGCCCCGCCGCCTGCCGCAGCACCTTGGGCAGATCAATCCCCTCGGTGCGCAGGCGGGTGCCTTTTCCGGCGGCCAGCACCGCCGCTTTTACCGTATGTTCCATATCAGTCCCTCGTCTTTCCTCTTGATTTCCTACGCGTCTCAGCGCACCTGGTTTCCATCCAGGAAAACCGCCTGAAT
>CALWOL010000102.1 GCA_944383135.1 uncultured Flavonifractor sp. | reverse complement strand
AGAGTTCGCGCCCGCAGGCGCGAAGAAAGTCCAATCTGTTTTCAGCCGCGACATGTGCGTGGCTGAAAACACTTCTCAGGCTGCAAGTGTGGGTTTTGTCCACCGAAGGCGGACAAAGCCTGCATGCGGCAGACTGCATCCTACTCGAAAAAGTGGCTCCGCCACTTTTTCGACAGCCTCAAACGGCCGCCCACCGGGCGGCCGTTTTTCTCGGAATGACGGGTTTTTTCGCAGGCTGCGCATGCTGTGTCAGGCCCGTTTTTACTCCTCGTCCAGCTTGAGCACCGCCATGAAGGCTTCGGTGGGAATCTGAACCGTCCCCAGAGAGCGCATCTTCTTCTTGCCCTCTTTCTGCTTCTCCAGCAGCTTCTTCTTCCGGGTGATGTCGCCGCCGTAGCACTTGGCCAGCACGTCCTTGCGCATGGCCTTCACCGTCTCCCGGGCGATAATCTTGCCGCCGATGGCGGCCTGGACCGGCACCTCGAAGAGCTGGCGGGGAATGTTCTCCTTCAGCTTCTCGCACAGCCGCCTGGCCCGGGGATAGGCCTTGTCCTTGTGGGCAATGAAGCTCAGGGCGTCCACCTGGTCCCCGTTGAGGAGCATGTCCACCTTCACCAGCTCCGAGGGGACGTACTTGTCCAGCTCGTAGTCCAGGGAGGCGTAGCCCTTGGTGCGGGCCTTCAGGGTGTCGAAAAAGTCGTAGATAATCTCCCCCAGGGGCATGGAGTAGTGCAGCTCCACCAGATTGGTGTCCAGGTACTGCATGTCCTTGTACTCCCCCCGCCGCTCCTGGCACATGGGCATGATATTGCCCACGTAGTCCGGCGGGGTGACGATGGACACCTTGGCATAGGGCTCCTCCGCCAGCTGAATGACGGCGGGGTCCGGGTAGTTGTGGGGGTTGTCCACCATCACCACCGAGCCGTCGGTTTTGGTAATCCGGTAGATCACCGAGGGCAGGGTGGTAATCAGGTCCAAATCAAACTCCCGCTCCAGCCGCTCCTGGATAATCTCCATGTGGAGCATCCCCAGAAAGCCGCACCGGAAGCCGAAGCCCAGGGCCACCGAGGACTCCGGCTCAAAGGACAGAGAGGCGTCGTTGAGCTGGAGCTTCTCCAGGGCGTCCCGCAGGTCCGGGTACTTGGAGCCGTCCTCGGTGTAGATGCCGCAGTACACCATGGGCCGGGCGGGCCGGTAGCCGGGCAGGGGCTCCGCCGCGGGCCGCTCCGCCCCGGTGATGGTGTCCCCCACCTGGGTGTCCTTCACGTTCTTGATGGAGGCGGTGAAGTAACCCCCCTCCCCGGCGGCCAGCTCCTGGCAGGGCTCCATCCCCAGGGGAAGCAGGTGGCCGCACTCCAGCACCTGATAGGTGGCGCCGGAGGCCATCAGCTTCACGTTCATGCCGGTCCGGATGGTGCCCTCCATCACCCGGAAGTAGACAATCACCCCCCGGTAGGGGTCATACTGGCTGTCGAAAATCAGGGCCTTCAGCGGGGCCTTGGGGTCCCCCTTGGGGGCGGGGACGTTTTTCACAATGTCCTCCAGCACCGCGGGGATGTTCAGGCCCACCTTGGCGGAAATCTCCGGGGCGTCCTGGGCAGGAATGCCGATGATGTTCTCAATCTCGTCCTTCACCCGCTGGGGGTCCGCGGCGGGCAGGTCAATCTTGTTGAGCACCGGCAGGATTTCCAAATCGTGCTCCATGGCCAGGTAGGTGTTGGCCAGGGTCTGGGCCTCAATGCCCTGGGCCGCGTCCACCACCAGCACCGCCCCCTCGCAGGCCGCCAGGGAGCGGGAGACCTCATAGTTGAAGTCCACATGGCCCGGGGTGTCAATGAGGTTGAGCTGGTACACCGCCCCGTCCCGGGCCTGGTAATTCAGCCGCACGGCCCGGGCCTTGATGGTAATGCCCCGCTCCCGTTCCAGGTCCATGTTGTCCAGCAGCTGGCTCTCCATCTCCCGGGCGGCCACGGCGTTGCACTGCTCAATCAGCCGGTCGGATAGGGTGCTCTTCCCGTGGTCAATGTGGGCGATAATGGAAAAATTGCGGATTTTGGATTGCTCAATCATAGATGAAAAACCTCCGTGGCAGCGTGGACTCAGCGGCCCTCTTTCCGGGCCTTTCCCCGGCAGTTCACCCGCTCGCCGGTGGTGTGGATAATCTGGAGCAGGGACTGGTACAGGCCGGGGTAGTTCTCCGTCAGAGCGTCATTGTTCATGGGGGGGAATTTCCCCTTCTCCTTCACGTGGCTGGCCAGCGCCTCCACATACTCCGCCTCGGTGCAGATCATGTCCGCCGAGGGGATCCCCGCCAGAAACTGCCGGGCGGGCACGGAGAAAAAGTCCTCATTCTGGGTGCCGTCCGCCCGGTACAGGTGGCGGAACAGCTTGTAGATGGCGGTACCCAGGTAGTCGGCGGCGGCGTTGATGGCCTCCTTCTTCCCCGTCTTGCCCAGCAGGTCAAAGAGCACCCCGATGGAGTTCACCAGCAGCTTCTTGTTCAGGGTGGCCAGAATGGAGCCGTGGAGCACGTTGTCCTTCTCCGCGGAATAATCATACAGCTCCTCGGCAGCAATGGTGGTGCCGTCCCGGCTCAGGGTGCGGCCCAGCAGAAAGTCCGCCGACACATTATAATAATTGCAGGCCTTGGTGACAAAGGCCAGCCCCGGCTCGCGCACGCCGTTTTCATAGTGGGAGAGCAGCGCCTGGCTGATTCCCAAATCCTTGGCCGCCGCCCTCTGGGAAATTCCTCTCTCCTGCCGCAGCAGGGACAGGCAGCGGGAAAAATCAGAGCTCATAATACACCTCGTCTAAAAACAGTAGGTATAGTATATATGGGTAAATACAAAAAGTAAAGTGGATTTTTTCACAATCTTATTCCTTTTCAGCATTGTAGTTTGTAGACTGATGGGTGTATAATATTGGTATCGCCTCACCGAGGCAAAATCTGATTCGTACTTATGACGACGGAGGATGATACCAATGGCCATTCATATGTTCCAGCAGCTCATCGACACTCTGAAGAAGAGCCCCAAGCGCATCGTATTCACCGAGGGCACCGACGCCCGCATCCTGGAGGCCAGCGCCCGTCTGCTGGCCGGTACCTGGCTGGCGACCATCCTCATCGGCAAGGAGGATGAGGTGAAGGCCGCCGCCGAAAACGCCGGCTTCAACATCCGGGGCGCCGAAATCATTGACCCCGCCACCTATCCTGACATGGACAAGATGGTGGAGACCATGGTGGAGCTGCGCAAGGGCAAGATGACCGCCGACGAGTGCCGCGCCGCCCTGATGAAGGGCAACTACTTCGGCACCATGCTGGTGAAGATGGGCGTGGCCGACTGCCTGCTGGGCGGCGCCACCTATTCCACCGCCGACACCGTCCGCCCCGCCCTCCAGCTCATCAAGACCAAGCCGGGCAACAAGATCGTCTCCTCCTGCTTCATCATGGTCCGGGAGGGCGTGGGCGACAACACCGTGCTGGCCATGGGCGACTGCGCCATCAACATTGACCCCACCGAGGACGAGCTGGTGGAAATCGGTCTGGAGTGCGCCAAGTGCGCCCGCACCTTCGGCATTGACCCCAAGGTGGCCTACCTGAGCTACTCCACCAAGGGCTCCGGCAAGGGCGACACCGTGGACAAGATGCGCAACGCCTGCGCCAAAGCCAAGGCCGCCGCCCCCGAGCTGGCAATCGACGGCGAAATGCAGTTCGACGCCGCCGTCTCCCCCACCGTGGGCCAGCTGAAGTTCCCCGGCTCCCCCGTGGCGGGCTATGCCAACACCTTTATCTTCCCCAACATCAACGCCGGCAACATCGGCTACAAGATTGCCCAGCGCCTGGGCAACTTCGACGCCTACGGCCCCATCCTGCTGGGCCTCAACGCCCCCATCAATGACCTGTCCCGGGGCTGCAACGCCCAGGAGGTCTACTCCATGGCCATCATCACCGCGGCTCTGGCATAATCAAACGGCAGAACAGGAGCACTCCCTTCCGGGGTGCTCCTGCTTTTTTATGGCCATGGAGGAGACCTCCGCCCCCCCATGGGGGGGCCCGGCGCTCCGCGCCACCAAGCGTTTTGCGCCAGGGGCGCAAAACCTTGATGCCGGGGCAATTCATTTGCCCCGCGCAGATACAGTCTCTGGGGCCCCCGCAGGCCGCAGGCCTGTGGGGAACTGCTCCATGGCCATCATCACCGCGGCTCTGGCATAATCAAACGGCAGAACAGGAGCACTCCCTTCCGGGGTGCTCCTGCTTTTTTATGGCCATGACACCGAACACCACAAGATATCGTGTCTCTCCCGTTCTGACTCTCTAAAAATACACAAAGCTGTATTTTTTCTTCTCAACACTTGACTTTTGGCGAAAAAGCGTGTATCATACGGCTTGTAACAATTTGTAACCATTCTTACTGAACTGTTACATTCAGCCATCGGGCTGTAACCATATGATACATTTTACCAGAACGGGAGGGTATCCCCCATATGGAATCCATTCTTCATCTTCCCCGCTGGGACAGCTCCGCCGTCCAGACCAGGCTGGGGCAGCTCCGGCAGCAGCTGGAACTGCTGCAGCATCGTCTGGACACCGCCACCGCGGGCGAGCGGCGGCTCATCAGCCCCCTGAATTTCTTTGCCGCCGCCGCCGTTATCGGCGTGGCCGCCATTGTGGCCACGGTATACACCCCCGCCTACGTGGTGGAGCAGAACGGCATTGTGCTGGGCACGGTGTCCGATCCCCAGGTGTTTGAGCAGGCGGTGGACCGGGTGGAGGCCCGGGCCAGCGACATCCTGGGCTATGACTATACCCTGGACGCCGAGACCACCTACGACTTTGCCCTCACCGAACCGGAGAACATCACCCCCACCGCCCAGTTTGAGACCTACCTCTTTGACCAGATCGGCGAGGTGATGAAGAACTACGTGCTCACGGTGGACGGGCAGTTCATCGGCGCGGCCCAGGACCGGGCGGTGCTGGACGGAGTGCTGGAGCAGGTGAAGGCGGCTTACGTCACGGAGAACACCGTCTCCGCCAGCTTCGTGGGCACGGTGTCCATCTCCCACCAGTATACCGCCTCCGACGTCAACCAGGACGCCGCCGCCATGCTCACCGCCCTGACGGCCAACACCAACGGCCAGACGGTGTATGAGGTGCAGAAGGGCGACACCTTCATGCAGATTGCCCTGGACAACGGCATGACGGTCTCCGAGATGGAGGCCCTCAACCCCGGCGTGGACATCAACAAGATTTACATCGGCCAGCTCCTCAACGTGAAGGAGGAAATCCCCTTCCTGTCGGTCAAGACGGTGGACAACGTGACCTACACCGAGTCCATTGACTGCCCGGTGGTGGAGGTGGAGGACAGCTCCATGTACCAGGGAGAGACCAAGGTGCTGGACGCCGGCGTCCCCGGCGAGCAGGTGGTCAACGCCGATATCTCCTACCTCAACGGCGTGGAGCAGGAGCGCACCGTGCTCTCCACCCAGGTCACCCGGGAGGCCACCAACAAGGTGGTGGCGGTGGGCACCAAGGTGCGGCCCAGCTGGTACCCCACCGGCACCTACATCTGGCCGGTCTACGGCACCATCACCTCCTCCTTCGGCTACCGCTCCGTCTTTGGCTCTTACAGCTACCATGACGGGCTGGACATCGCCACCTCCTACGGCACCACCATCAAGGCCTCCGACGGCGGCACGGTGGTGTGGTCCGGCACCGGCACCGGCGGCTACTGGAGCTATGGCAAGTATGTGGTCATTGACCACGGCAACGGCGTGCGCACCATCTACGCCCACTGCTCCAGCCTGCTGGTCTCCGCCGGGGACCACGTGTACCAGGGCCAGGCCATTGCCCGGGTGGGCTCCACCGGACGCTCCACCGGCAACCACTGCCACTTTGAGATGCAGATCAACGGCACCCCGGTGAATCCCCGCTCCTATCTGAGCTGAACCGACAAAAAACCGCGGAAGCGATGCTTCCGCGGTTTTTTTATGCCTTCCGGCGGGCCAGAATCTGGTCCAGCAGGGCGTGGGCGGCCTCCTCCTTGCTCAGCAGGGGCAGCTCCACCATGTCGTGGGGGCTGATGAGGGTGAGCAGGTTAGTGGACACGCCGAAGCCCGCCCCCGGCTGCTTCAGGTTGTTGGCGGCAATCAAATCCAGGTGCTTTTTCTCCAGCTTCTTCCGGGAGTTTTCCACCATGTCCCGGGTCTCCATGGAGAAGCCGCACAGGAACTGCCCCGGCGTCCTGTGCTCCCCCAGCCAGGCGAGGATATCCCGGGTGCGGGCCAGGGGGAGGTTCAAACCGGCGTCGCCGCCGCTCTTCTTGATTTTATCCTCCGCCGCCTCCGCCGGCCGGTAGTCGGCCACGGCCGCCGCCTTGATGAGGATGTCCTGCTCCGGGGCCCGGCTGGTCACCGCCTCAAACATGTCCTGGGCAGAGACCACATCCACCACCTCCACCCCCACCGGCCGGCCCCGGGCGGTGGGGCCGGACACCAGGGTGACCGCCGCCCCCCGGGCGGCGGCGGCCCGGGCGACGGCGTAGCCCATCTTTCCGGTGGAGTGGTTGGTCAGATAGCGCACCGGGTCCAGGGCCTCCTGGGTGGGACCGGCGGTGACCAGCACCCGCAGACCCGCCATGTCCTTCTCATGGCCCACGGCCCGCTCCAGCCACTCCAGCAGCTCCTCCGGCTCAGGCATCTTCCCCTTCCCCACCGCGCCGCAGGCCAGCCGGCCGCTGGCGGGCTCAATGATTTCCCAGCCGTACCGGCGCAGAAGGGCCAGGTTGTCCTGGGTCACCGGGTTTTCATACATTTTGGTGTTCATGGCCGGGGCGGCCAGCTTGGGGCAGCCGCAGGCCAGCACGGTGGTGGTGAGCATGTCGTCGGCCAGGCCGTGGGCCAGCTTGGCCAGCACGTTGGCGGTGGCGGGAGCCACCAGCACCACGTCGGCCTGGTCCGCCAGGGCGATGGGCTCGACCTGGAAGGGATAGTTGCGGTCAAAGGTGTCCACGCTCACCCGGTTGCCCGTCAGGGACTCAAAGGTGTGGGGGCCGATGAACTCGGTGGCGTTGCGGGTCATCAGCACCTGGACGTTGGCCCCCTGCTTCACCAGGGCGGAGGCCAGGGAGGCGGATTTATAGCAGGCTATGCCGCCGGTCACACACAGCAGCACGGTTTTCCCCTTCAGCATATGGTTCTCTCCTTTGCAGGTTGTCCTTTTATTATACCAAACCCGCCGGTGGTTTTCCACAATGGGATTGCATTTTGCCCGGCCAGCCGGTATAATGGCTTCGGCTGTCCGGCGCGGCGGGCCGCTGTACTCCCCGGAGGGAGACGGCAGGCCCATTGTCCGCCTCCGGTCCGCCCATCAAATTTTGCGCTGTATCCCGAGCCCGGGAACGGCAGCAGGAGGTCATTGTCTATGAAATCCCCCAAAACCCGCGCCCAGCGCGCCAGGCAGGTGCAGAGCCTGGCCATCCTGGCCATGTTCACCGCCATCCTTTTCCTGCTCACCTTCACCCCGCTGGGCCTCATTGATCTGCCGGTCATCAAGGCCACCGTGCTCCACGTGCCGGTGATTATCGGCTCCATCCTGCTGGGGCCCAGGAAGGGCGCCTTCCTGGGGGCCATGTTCGGCCTGTCCAGCCTGATTAAAAACACCCTGGTCCCCGGCCTGTCCTCCTTCGCCTTCTCCCCCCTCATCCCCGTGCCCGGCCTGGACCGGGGCAGCCCCTGGGCCCTGGTGATCTGCTTCGTGCCCCGGATTCTGGTGGGCGTCACCCCCTGGCTGGTGTACGCCCTGTACCGGCACCTGCCCGGCAGGAAAAATCCCGGCACGCAGGCTGTTTCCCTGGTCATCTCCGCCGTGGTGGGCGCCCTCACCAACACCGCTCTGGTGATGGGGGCCATCGGCCTGGTCTTTTCCCAGGCCTATGCCGCCGCCCAGGGGATTCCCGCGGAGGCGGTCACCGGCTTTATCCTGGGCATCGTGGCCGCCAACGGCATTCCCGAGGCCATTGTGGCCGCGGTGGTCACGCCGGCGGTGTGCGTCCCCCTGATCCACGCCCTCAAGCTGGAGAAGAAGGCCCCCGCCCCCGCGGCCGAGCCCGCCTGAGCCATGCTGCTGACCGTTGACATCGGCAACACCACCGTTGCCCTGGCGGGCTTTGCCGGAGAGCGCCTGGCCTTCCTCCGCCGCCTGCCCAGCGATCCCGCTCTGGACGCCGCCGGCTGGCGGGCTGCCCTGGGGGAGGCGCTGGCGGGTCTGGAAACGGCGGAGGGCGCCGTCCTCTCCTCGGTGGTGCCCGCCCTGACCCCCAGGGTGACCCAGGCCCTGGCCGCCCTCACCGGAGGGTCTGTGCTGACGGTGGACCGGCACACCCCCACCGGCCTGTCCCTGGGGAACTACGACGCCAAAAACCTGGGCATGGACCGGGTGGTGGACTGTGTGGCCGCCCTGAGCCGGTACGCTCCCCCTTTGGCGGTGTTTGACATGGGCACCGCCACCACCCTGTCGGTGGTGGGACGGGAGGGCACCTTCCTGGGGGGAATGATTCTCCCCGGCCTGGCCCTGTCGGTGGATGCCCTCAGCGCCAGAGCCGCCCAGCTGCCCCCCATCACCCTCTCCCCGCCGGAGGGGCTTATCGGCACCAACACCGAGACGTGCATGCGCTACGGCGCCCTCTACGGGGCCGCCGGCGCCATTGAGGGCATTGTGGCCCGGCTGGAGGAGGAGCTGGGTCCCCTGACCGTGGTGCTCACCGGGGGAAACAGCGTCTGCGTCCGCCCCCTGCTCCGCATCCCCACCGCCTGGGAGCCTCACCTCCCCTTCCTGGGCCTGCGGGCGCTGTGGCAGCGGCAGCATCCATAAAAAAACGCCTTTGACCGACGGGTCAAAGGCGTTTTCTTATTCTCTCCACTCCCGGCTCTGGCGGAGGGCCTTCACCTTCTTTTTCCGGTACCACACGCAGTTGAACACGTTGCCCAGAATGAGGATATTCCCGCACAGGTAGAGCCACACCAGCAGGATAATCACCGAGGCCAGGGAGCCGTACACCAAAGAGTACCGGGAGGACAGGCCGATGAACCAGGAGAACAGGGCGGAGGCCGCCACCAGGGCCGCCGCCGCCAGAAAGGCGCCAGTGAGAATGGGGGGCCTGGGCTTTCCCCGGGGGGCGGCCATGCGGTAGACCAGCAGCACAAACAGGAGCACCAGCAGGAAGAGGAGCAGAAACCGGAACCACTGCCACTCCCAGGGGAGGAAATCCGTCTCCAGGTGGAAAAAGTCCTCCACCAGCCGGAACAGCCAGTCCCCGGTGAGCAGCACCACAAAGGACAGATAGACGGTGAACAGGAAGAGCACCGAAAACACCAGGCTGGCCAGGATGCGCCAGAAGCCCCGGTAGCCCTTCCGGCCGTACAGCTCCTCCATCACGTGCATCAGGGCCCGAAAGGCGGCGGAGGCGGAGAACAGGGTCATGCCCGCCCCGGCCAGGAGGAGGGCGGTGGACTGGTTGGTGGTGATGTACCCCACGTAGTCCCCCAGCACTCCCAGGGTTTCCCGGGGAAAGAAGGGGGCGGCGGCCTCCAGCACCGCCTGGATATCCAAATCCAGCAGCCCCACAAAGGCGTTGATGCAGATGAGTACCGGGAAAAAGGTGAGCACCAGGAAGTAGGCCAGCTCCGCCGCCGACCGGGAGACCCGTTTGGAAAAATAGATGCGCACCATCTCCCGCACAAAGCGCACCCCGGCGCTGTTCCACAGCCGCTCCACGGCTCCCCCTCCCTTCTTTCTTACAGCATACCCGCTTCCCGCCGCGAAAAAACAAAAAGACCGTCTGCAACCGCAGACGGTCCTTACGTTGCCTACCCTCAGGCCAGCTTGTTCAGCTTGACGGTCATGGCGCTCTTCTTGTGCGCGGCGTTGTTCTTGTGCAGCAGACCCTTGACCACAGCCTTGTCGACCGCCTTGACGGCCACCTTGTAAGCGCCCTCGGCCTCGCTGCGGTTGCCTTCGACCACC
>CALWOL010000101.1 GCA_944383135.1 uncultured Flavonifractor sp. | reverse complement strand
CCGGCCTGCTCGGCCTCGGCCCAGCGCTTGGAGCCCTGACGCAGGCCCACGCACACCTCGCAGCCGGAGTCCTTCAGGTTGAGGGCATGGGCATGGCCTTGGGAGCCGTAGCCGATGATGGCAATCTTCTTGCCGTTCAGGTAGGACAGGTCGCAGTCCTTCTCGTAATACATCTTAGCCATATTCTCTGCACTCCTTTATCATGTGATGGCTTTCTTGTGCCTGATGATAGCACAGCGGGGGAAAAAAGAATGATAAGTGTGATACAATCTCTGAAAAGATTTCCCGGCCGCCGACGGCGGCCCGGAGCAGACCGGGCGGAACGTTACAGGAAATTCTTGCCTAGGTTGAACTCGGTCTGCTCTTTGGTCTCATCCTCAATGGTATAGGCGCCCCGCTCCAGGGCCACCATGCCGGTGCGCACCAGCTCCAGGATGCCGAAGGCCTCCAGCAGCTTCTGCATGGCCTCGGCCTTGGACTCATCACCGATGAGGGCCAGGGTGAGGGACTTCAGGGACACGTCGATGATGGAGGCCCGGAAGATATTGGCAATCTGGATGACCTCGTTGCGGATATCGTGGGTTTCGGCCTTCACCTTGAACATGACCAGCTCCCGGCGGATGGAGCGCTCGGGCTTCAGCTCCTGGACAGAGTAGACGGGGAACTGCTTGCGCAGCTGGTTCATAATCTGCTCAATCATGGGGCCGTCGGCCAGCACCTCAATGGTGATACGGGATACGGCGGGGTCATTGGTGGTACCCACCGCCAGGGACTCGATGTTATAGCCCTTCCGGGAGAACAGCCGGGAGACCTGGGACAGGACGCCGGCGGAGTTTTCCACCAGCACCGAGAGGGTGCGGCGGGTGACATTCAGCTCATTCATGTTCCACGCCCTCCTTTAATCCAAAATGAAGTCGGTAACCGGTGTGCCGGCGGAGACCATGGGGTGGACCATGGCGTCCTTGTGGATGGCGCACTCAATCACGTAGGGCTTTCCGGTTGCCACCGCCCGGCGGAAGGCGGCCTCGAATTCCGGCTGGGTGGCGGCCCGCTCCCCCTGAATGCCGTAGGCCTCCGCCAGCTTGACAAAGTCGGGGCCCCGGTCCAAATCGGTCTGGGAGAAGCGCTTGTTGTAAATCAGGTTCTGCCACTGGCGGACCATGCCCAGGGTGCGGTTGTTGAAGATGACGGTGATAACGGGGATGTTGTAGTGCTCGGCGGTGCACAGCTCATGGCAGTTCATGCGGAAGCAGCCGTCGCCGGTACACTGGACCACCACCTTCCCCGGATTGCCCACGGCGGTGCCCATGGCGGCCCCCAGGCCGAAGCCCATGGTGCCGAAGCCGCCGGAGGTGATGAACTGGCCGGGGCGGGAGAAGTGGTAGTACTGGGCGCACCACATCTGATGCTGGCCCACGTCGGTGACGATGATGCCGTCCCCGTCGGTGACCTCCTGGATGGTCTCCAGAATCTCGTGGGGGTGGAGAATGTCGTCCTTCTTCAGGGGAATCTCCTTGTGAGAGAACACCCATTCCTTCCACTCCGGGTAGTCGTGGGCGGGGAGTTTGGCGTTGAGCAGCTCCAGCACCCGGCGGGCGTCGCCGATGATGTGGTGGTCGGTGACCACGTTCTTGTCAATTTCCGCCCGGTCAATGTCGATATGGACAATTTTGGCGTTGGGGGCAAAGGTGGCCGGGTCGGTGGCCACCCGGTCGGAGAACCGGCAGCCGATGGCGATGAGCAGGTCGCACTGGTCGCTGGCGTGGTTGGAGGCGTGGGAGCCGTGCATGCCGATCATACCGGTGAACAGCCGGTGATTGCCGGGACAGGCGCCGCCGCCCATAATGGTGGAGGCCACCGGAGCGTTGAGGGTCTCGATAAACTTGCGGAACTCAGGCACCGCTCCCCGGGAGCGGATCACGCCGCCGCCCACCAGCACCAGGGGCCGGCGGGCCTGCTCAATCATGTCCAGCAGGGTCTGAATATCTCCGGCGTCGGGCTCGGGCGCCTTCAAATCGTGGCTGGCCCGGCGGAGCATGGCCCCCAGCCGGCCGTGGTTGGCGTGCTCGGACAGGGGGAGAGGCTCGTAGTCGGCCTCGGCGGCGGTGACGTTCTTGGCGATGTCCACCAGCACCGGGCCGGGGCGGCCGGAGCGGGCGATGGCAAAGGCCTCCCGGATGACGTCGGCCAGCTGCTCCGGGTCCTTGACCAGGTAGTTGCACTTGGTAATGGGCATGGAGATGCCGGTGATGTCCACCTCCTGGAAGGAGTCCTTGCCGATTAGGTTCTCACTGACATTGCAGGTGATGAACACCACGGGGGAGGAGTCGTAGTAGGCGGTGGCAATGCCGGTGGTCAGGTTGGTGGCGCCGGGGCCGGAGGTGGCAAAGCACACCCCCACCTTGCCGGTGGAGCGGGCGTAGCCGTCGGCGGCGTGGGAGGCGCCCTGCTCGTGGGCGGTAAGAATATGGCGGATTTTCTGCTTGTAGCCGTGCAGCTCAAACTCGTCGTATACATTTAAGATTGTGCCGCCGGGATAGCCGAATACCGTGTCCACGCCCTGCTCCAGCAGGCACTCCATCAAAATCTGGGCCGTTTTCATTCTCATGGGTTGGATAACCTCCTTCTGAATGGAATCAAAAAACATGGCGGCTGCGTCCCATAGGACGAAGCCGCCATGAACTCCGTGGTACCACCTAACTTCGCGGGCACAGCCCGCGCACTCGTGCCCCGGTAACGGAGGGTAACCGTTTCCGCCTACCTCTGTTCGGCGGAACTGCTCCCGGGTGACCTCCCGGCGCGGCCTCACGGGAGCTTACACCAGCCGCTCCCTCTCTGCGCTTGCGCACCGCCCGTACTTTCCCGGTCATCGCCTTTGTCGCCCGCGAAATTCGCGGAGGATGAATTTACAGAATATGATAGCCTTCCGCCGCGGGTTTGTCAATCCAATCCGGAGCAGTTTTTGAACTTCTCCATTTTAAACAAGTAAAGTGCGGGCAATTGGCCTGAAATTTCCGCATCCATCAAAAAGTAAACCGGTAAGTTTGGAGCGAAATTGCAGGGTTTGCTTATGCAAAGGCATGAAAAACAAAATAAAACTAATAGGCATAAAGAAAAATTGACAGAAAAATGTTAGATTTGGCTAGACATTTTCCAGGGATTGCGATATGATTATTCTGTTTGAAATACCGGTCAAACGACTCAGAAAAATGACCCGTGTGTGGGTCAGATTTGCGAGGTGGACCTATGAAGCAAAGCTTTTACGGCGGCGTGCACCCCCATGAC
>CALWOL010000100.1 GCA_944383135.1 uncultured Flavonifractor sp. | reverse complement strand
GGCGGCGCAGCTGGGCTATCCCCTCTTCGTCAAGCCAGTGCGCTCCGGCTCCTCCTTCGGCATCACCCGGGTGACCGAAGCCAGGCAGCTTTCCGCCGCGGTGCGGGAAGCCTTTGCCAACGACCGGAAGATCCTGCTGGAGGAAGCCGTGCCCGGCTTTGAGGTGGGCTGCGCCGTGCTGGGAGACCGGGAGCTGACGGTGGGGGCGGTGGACGCCATTGCCCTGAGCCAGGGCTTTTTCGACTATGAGGAAAAGTACACCCTGAAAACCTCCGCCATCCACTGTCCCGCCCCCATTCCGGCGGACAAGGCGGCCCAAATCCAGGCGGCGGCCGGAACGGTGTACCGGGCGCTGGATTGCAGCGGGTTTGCCCGGGTGGACTTTTTCCTCACTCCGGCGGGAGAGATTGTATTCAACGAGGTCAATACCATCCCAGGCTTCACCCCCCACAGCCGGTATCCCAACATGATGGCGGCGGTGGGTCTGGGTTTTGAGGAACTGCTGACCCGGCTCATTGAAGGGGGGCTGACCCGATGAAAACGCAGGTGTGCTGGGGGGATCCCCTGCTGCTGATCAACGCCGCCCACCCCATGCCGGAGGAGGAAAAGCCCGCGCTGGTGCCGGTTGCGGAGGGCCGTCCCCAGGTATGGCTGGAGCGGCGGGCGGCCCGGCTGCTCCAGGCCTGCATCCAGGCGGTGGGGGGCGCGGGACGGATTGTTCCCGTCTCCGGCTGGCGGAGCCGGGCGGAACAGCGGGCCATCTGGGAGGATACCCTGGCAAAGGAGGGGGAGGCCTTTACCCGGAAATATGTGGCACGCCCGGGGTGCAGCGAGCACCAGACCGGCCTGGCCATCGACCTGGCTCTGGCCGCCCCGCACATTGACTTCATTCGGCCTCACTTTCCGGATACCGGGGTGTGCGGGGCCTTTCGGAAGCAGGCGGGAAGGTACGGCTTTGTCCTCCGCTATCCCGCCGGGAAGGAGCATATTACCGGCATTGCCCATGAGCCCTGGCATTTCCGCTATGTGGGCACGCCCCACGGGGTCATCCTGTCCGCACTGGACCTTACCCTGGAGGAATACCTGGAGCTGCTGGAGCAGTATGAGGATGCCGGCCGCCCCTTCCGCTTCCGGCTGGGGGAATACCGCTTCGGCATCTGCCGCCTGCCGGAGAACTGCCCGGCGGAGGAGCTGCCCCAGGGGGCGGGGGGACGGCAGCTCTCCCGGGACAACCGGGGCGGGCTGATTGTCACAACCTGGAGCAGGGAGGGCTGAGACCATGGCGTTGCGCGGATGGCTGACCGATGTGTCCAAGGGGGACAACCTGGGCGGGTTCTGGCGGCTGTATTGGCTGCGGAAGCGGAGCAAACGCAAATATCTCCGGGACGTACTCACCTTTCTGCTCAACCGCTCCGCCCACCGCCACGGGGGCTATGTGGGACCGGATGCGGAAATTCAGGGGGAGCCCGTGCTCCCCCACGGCCTCCACGGAATCTATATCTCCCGGTATGCCGTCGTCGGGGCCAACTGCCGTATTTATCAGAATGTGACCATCGGCGAGGTGGGGAGAAAGGCTCCGACCATCGGCAACGGCTGCCTCATTGGGGCGGGGGCCGTCCTGGTGGGAGATATCCGCGTCGGCCCCGGCGCCAGAATCGGCGCCGGAGCGGTGGTGGCGGGGGACGTACCGGCGGGAAGCACGGTGGTGGCTGAACCGTCCCGAATTTTGGAGAGGGAGCAAGAGCATGGAGGATCAGACGTGGAAAACCAGCCGGGCGTGGCGGGAGCTTGATTTGGATGCCCTGCGCCACAACGCCCGGCTGCTGGAGGAAAAACTGGGGGCGGACTGCCGCCTGATGGCGGTGGTCAAGGCCGACGCCTACGGCCACGGGGCGGTGCCGGTGGCAAGGGCTCTGGCGGAGCAGGGCGTGACGGCCTTTGCCGTGGCCTGTCTGGCGGAGGGCGCCGCCCTGCGGCGAGCGGGGGTGGAGGGCACCATTCTGGTGCTGGGCTACACCCCGCCGGAGGAGGGGGCGGAGCTGGTCCGGTGGCGGCTGCATCAGGCTGTGGCCGATGAGGCGCACGCCGCCGCCCTGTCCGCCCTGGGCCTCTCCCTGCCGGTCCACCTGGCCCTGGACACGGGGATGCACCGGCTGGGCATCCCGTGGGAGGACCGGGAGGCCGTCCGGCGGGTGTGCCGGCTGCCCGGCCTGCGGCTGGAGGGAACCTTTTCCCATCTGTGCGCGGCGGACAGTCCGGCGGCGGAGGACCGGGCCTTCACCAGAGGGCAGCTGGAGCGCTTTTACAGCACAGTGGCCTGGATGGAGGCCGCGGGGATTTCCCCCGGGGCCATTCACATCCAGGCCAGCTATGGGATTCTGCAATTGCCGCCCCAGCCCTGCGCCTACGGCCGGGCGGGGATTGCCCTTTATGGGGTGGCCAGCACCCCGCCCCGGGCGGAGGAGTGGAGAGACCTGCGGCCGGTCCTCAGCCTGCGGGCCAGGGTGGCCGCCCTGCGCACCCTGGAGGCGGGGGAGGGGGCGGGCTACGGCCTGGCCTTCCGGTGCGGGCGGACCACCAGACTGGCGGTGGTAACCGTCGGCTATGGGGACGGCCTGTTCCGGACCCTGTCACAGAACGGCGGCCAGGTGCTGCTTCGGGGCCGCCGCTGCCCCATGGTGGGGCGGATGTGCATGGACCAGCTGCTGGTGGATGTCACCGATTTGCCGGAGGCGGCGGTGGGAGATGTGGCTACCCTCATCGGCTCCGACGGCGGGGCGGAGCTTTCCGCCGAGGAGGTGGCGGCCAGGTGCGGTACCATCACCAACGAGCTGCTGACCCGGCTGGCCGGCCGGCTGCCGGTGCTGGAGACCGGTCAGAAGGTGAATTCGCAGTGGTCATAGCCGTTGATAATCGTGGTGTTTCCCCGAATGGTTTTCTGGGGAATGTGGATGCCGTAGCTCTGATGAATGTGACCGTGGAGAAAGTATTTGGGCTCATACTTCTCCAATAAATCCACAAAGCAGGAGAAGCCCCGGTGGGAAATGCTCTCAAAGTCGTTGATGTGCCGGGCGGGGGCGTGGGTGAGCAGGATGTCGAACCCCCCGTATTTCCGCAGCTGGAACCAGAGCCGGCGAATGCGCCGGCGCATCTGGGCCTCGGTATACATATATTTGCCGTCCCGGTAGCGGTGGGAGCCCCCCAGACCCAGGATGCGGATGCCCTCATGGACATAGATTTGGTCGTCAATGCAGACGCACCCCTCCGGAGGGGCCCGGTCATAGCCTTCGTCATGGTTGCCGTGGACATAGAGCACCGGACGATTGGACATGGTGACCAGAAACTCCAGATATTCCCGGTGAAGATCGCCACAGGACAAAATCAGATCAATATTGTCCAGTCTGCCCGGCGTATAGAAGTCAAAGTAATACTTTGCGGTCACATCCGCCACAGCCAAGATGTTCATATTATCCCCGCTTATCTTTTGAGGCGGCCTCCACTCCCACCAAATCCACCGTGGCCTTGCCCATCTCATTGAGCTGGTTATAGTCGGGAATGGAGCCCACAATATTTTCTGCCAGCCAGTCCATGCCGATGATCTGCTCCGGGGTCAAATCCCCCTCCAGAACCTTGCCGCCCTGGGCATAGAGCTTGCCCCGGAAGGGGTAGTAGAGGTCGGCCTGGATGCTGTCCTGAAGCAGCATGGCCAGCTTCTGGGTGCTGGGAGGCACTTTGTCGGTGCAGCGAAGGGCCACCACCCCGGCGGACATGCCCCAGTAATAGTTCAGCGCCTTGCCGCTCTCCTCGTATTCCGCCTGGAAGGATTTGTCCTGAATCCGCCGGAGCATGGCCTCATAGTAGGTGCCCCACTGCCAGACCGGGGTGGCCAGCACCACCCGGTCCTCTCCGGAGATCAGGGACAGGCCGAAGCTGGTCCAGCTCCGGTCCCCCTTCCGGGTCAGATCCCGGGAGGAGATGAGACGGATGTCCCGCTGGGTAAGCCGGCGGATGGCGGCCTCCGCCCCGCCCACCGTGGACCACTCCAGGTAGACCTTGGTGCGGGGATTCACCATCTGGACCCCCAGGGCGAAGGCGTTGATGCCGGCAATCTGACCGTAAATGGGGTAGTCGCACAGGTAGCCCACATTGTCCACACCGGCCAGGCTGCCAGCAATGGCACCGATGATAAACTTGGCCTCGTACATCCGGGCGTAATAGGTGCGGATATAGCGGTGGGATTTGTTGATGGAGCAGTTGAGGATGGTAACCTTGGGCTCCTCCACCGCGGCCCGGAGGGAGGCGGGGAGCAGCCGGGGAGAGGTGGTAAAGAGGATGGTGTTGCCATCGTCAATGGCCTGCTTGATGACGGCGTAGGGGTCGGATTCCAGGGCGTTGAAGTAGGGGGTGGTCTGGATGGCGCTCCCGAACACCCGCTGCACGTAAAGCCGGCCCTGCTCATGGCTGTTGGTCCAACCGGAGAGGGTGGGGGTTTTGTCGTGGATGAAGGCCACCCGCATGGCCCCCTTTTCCCCCACGGAGAATACCTTGGACAGCAGGCCGGGCTTTTTCTCCTCCGGAGCCAGCTTCACGTCGATGGGATCGCTCTCCTGCTGAAGGACAATTTCCTCCCAGACGTTGGAGACCAGCTGAAAAATTTCTGAGGGGGTCTTGCCCCGGAGGGCCAGATAGCCGTAGACCTGGATGACGGCCAGCATGGCGTCCCCCACGGTGGAGGAGAGATAACTGCCCCCGTGCTCCTCATAGGCCTGGCGGAAGGAGTAGTAGGCGGCGGAGAAGTCCCGGCGGTCGTCCTCGGTCCAGGCCTCCTCCGGTTCCTTCCCCAGCAGCTGCTGCAGGCGGAGGTAGCTGCCCGGCTTGGAAAATTCCAGATAGCTGATTTTGCTCAGATGACGGAACTCCAGCAGCTCGTAATAGAGCTGGGACTCCCTGGTGTCATTGTGCTCGGGGAGAATTTGGGTGACCGAGGCGCTGACCGCGTCCCCGCCGAAAAATTTCAGTACGCTGACCCGCTTGTTGCCCTCCTGGACATAGTAGCGGTTCATGTATTCATAGACCTTGATGGGGTCCCGGATCCCCTCCTCCACATGGGCCTGACACAGGGCCTGCCACTTGTAGGCAAATTCAGAGTCCTCATCCAGCAGCGGCATAAAATTCCGGGCAAAGGCGTTGGTGCGGATCCCGGTGCAGGTGCCCACCACAAATTCCAGGGGAATCTGAAGCAGCCCCAAATCGACGCCGCGGTTCAGCCGGTCCCGGGACACAAAATCGTCCAAAACCGGAAGATAGGGATATTCACCGTGGGAGGTGCAGGCGCGGAATTCCTTCTGGGCGCGGCGCTGCGCCTCTTTATAGTAAAGCGTGGGCATAAATGCCCTCCTTTCCTGTGTGCCCCGTTGAGAAACCAGGTGCCTTTCCGGTCCGGCTGTGTTATACTGAGGACAGACAGCCTGAGATGACAGGAGGGAGCGGGATGGGAGAATTCTCCTTTTCAGTCTTTCCCAACGAGAACTTTCTGGATTTACGCATTTATCAGTATGGTTATGAGCAGTGTGCCCCTTTGCAGTCCTTTGGACCCTTTATCCGGAACCACTATCTGTTTCATTATATCATATCCGGACAAGGTTCGTTAGATGCAACAGCGGAGGATGGGGTGATCACCCGGCGGTATGAGCTGCGGGCGGGGCAGGGCTTTCTCATCTGCCCCGGACTTATCAACACCTATTTTGCCGATGAAGCCCAGCCCTGGAAATATGTCTGGGTGGAGTTTGACGGCCTTCACGCCTCGGAGTCCCTGCGGTATGCCGGGCTCACCGCCGCCCAGCCCATCTATCAGGCGGAGGATGAGACGGGCAGCGCCCAGGTTCGGGAGCGGATGCTTTATATTGCCCAGCATTCCGATGCTTCACCCCTCCATCTCATCGGCTATCTCTATTTATTCATTGACGCGCTGATGCAGACCTCCGTCACCCGGCTCAGCGCCCAGGGGAATCAGATCAAGGACTTCTACATCCAGGAGGCGGTGAATTATATTGAGCAGCACTACCAGCGGAACCTGACGGTGGAGGAGGTGGCCGACGCCTGCCGGCTCAACCGCAGCTATTTCAGCAAGCTGTTCAAGGAAAACGTGGGCTGTCCGCCTCAGGAGTTCCTCATCGGGGTGCGCCTGGCCAAGGCGGCGGAGCTGATGTGCAGCAGCAGTCTCCCCATCAGCGAGATTGCCGTCCGATGCGGCTATTCCAATCAGTTCCACTTCTCCCGGGCCTTCCGAAAGCACTACGGCATACCGCCCCAGAAGTGGCGGGCCCAGAACAAAAAGCATATCCGGACTTAGTAGGGAGACAGACCGAAGGGCTGACCACAAAGCGGTGGCCAGCCCTTTTGCTTATTCTGCTTTCAGCCAGAGCCGGAGGCTCTGGTACTCCCCAAGCATGGGGAGGGGGTAGCCGGCCTGCATCAGCACGTCGCCGGGCCAGGAGAGGTCCTCCCCGGTGATTCGGTATTGCAGCCGGGGGTCCAGCCCCCGGAGCTTCAGATATCGGAAGGGCTGGGCGGCGTGGACCTGGCCGGACACCAGGCACAGAAGCGCCGTCCGCTGGTCCGCGGACACGTGGAGCCAGGCGGTGGGCGCCCCGTCGGGAGAGGGCGGGGTCAGCCGGTAGTAATCCCCCGTCTGGATGAGGTCATAGCTCTCCTTGTAGTCGGCAATCTGCTTTGCCACCACATCCTTTTCCTGCTGGGAGAGGGCGCCCATGTCCATCTCATAGCCGAAGGTGCCCGACAGGGCCACCACGCCCCGGGTCTCCAGCGGAACGCTGCGTCCGGTCTGCTCATTGGGCACGGCGGAGACATGGGCCCCCATGGTGGCGGGGGGATAGGCGAAGGAGGTGCCGTACTGAATCCGCAGCCGGTCAATGGCGTCGGTGTTGTCGCTGCACCAAATCTGGGGGGTGTAATACAGCATCCCCATGTCAAAGCGGCCGCCGCCGCCGGAGCAGCCCTCAATCAGGGTGTGGGGATTGGCCTGGCGCATACGCTCCAGCAAATCATAGACCCCCAGCACATAGCGGTGGTAGACCTCTCCCTGCCGGTCCGCCGGAAGGCCCGCGGACCAGACCTGGGCCAGAGCCCGGTTCATATCCCACTTCAGGAAGGAGACGTGGGCATCGTCCAGCACCTTCTGCAGGGAGGAGAAGATGTACGTGCGCACCTCGGGCCGGGTGTAGTCCAGCACCAGCTGGCAGCGCCCACGGGTGTAGGGACGGCCGGGCGGATTGAGCACCCAGTCCGGGTGCGCCCGGTAGAGTTCGCTGTCCTCGCTGACCATCTCCGGCTCAATCCACAGGCCGAACTCCATGCCCAGGGCATTGATTTCCCGGGACAGAGCGCCCAGGCCCTCCGGGAGCTTCTTGGGGTGGACCCACCAGTCCCCCAGGCTGGTGGAGTCGTTGTCCCGGTGGCCGAACCAGCCGTCATCCAGAACAAAGAGCTCCACCCCCAGCGCGGCAGCCTCCCTGGCGAAGCGGAGCAGCCGCTGGTGGTCGTAATCAAAGTAAAAGGCCTCCCAGCTGTTGACCAGCACCGGCTTGCGGCGGCTGTGCCACACGTCCCGGAGCAGGTGGCTCCGGACGGCCTGGTGGAACTGGCGGCTCATCTGGCCAAAACCATTGGGGGAGCAGATCAGGGCGGCCTCGGGGGTGGTGAAGGCCTCCCCGGCCTCCAGCGTCCAGCAGAAGTGGAAGGGGTGGATGCCCAGAGTGAGCCGGGCGGTTTCAAACTGCTCCCGCTCCGCCGCCGCCTCAAAGTTGCCGCTGTATACCAGCGCGGCTCCGTAGCAAAGGCCGTGCTCCTCGCCGGCGGAGGGCTCGCACAGCATCACGAAGGGGTTGTGCTGGTGGCTGGAAATGCCCCGGACGCTGCCTACCGACTGGATGCCGGGGCGCAGGGGCGCCCGGTTCAGACCCCGCTCCTTCACGTGCCCGCCGTCAAAGGTGACAAAGTCCAGCTCGGCGCCGGGGAAATCCAGGCACAGGGAGGCGGCCCGACGGAGACGCACCGGCTCCTGTCCGCAGTTCCGAATACGGACCGCGCGGGTAATCAGGTCGCAGGCCTCAAACACGCCGTAGAGCAGCTCCACCCGGATGTGGGCGGCGGCATCCTCCAGCGTGATGGCGAGGGTATCCGCCTCCTCGGGAGAGGCAAAGAAGGCGGGCAGCCCCTCCAGGGTATATTTGCCCCGGCACGCCTTGGCCTCCACATACCGCAGCTCGGCGGCATGGCTGCCGTCGGCCAGTTCCAGCTCCAGGGCGGGCAGGCGGAAATCCCCCGTCCCCGCGCAGGCGTATTCCTGGGGCAGGGTGTCCAGGGAATAGGTGCGGTCATTTCCCACCTGGCTGGGGTTGGGGGAAAAGCCCCGGTCGGCAAAGCGGATGAGCCGGGACAAATCGCCCCCCTGGAGCTTGGCTCCGTAGTAGGTGTGGAGGAGGACGCCCTTTTCATCCACCTTCATTTGATAAGTAGTATTGCGGGTCTGCAGGGTAAACAGCCGCGCTTCACTGTCTAGGATAATCATAAAAGACTCCTCGCAAAGAAAGATCTAAGGATGATACAGCCCAACCATTCTAAGCGATATTTTGTCGGGATTCAAGAGAAAGCTTGAAATTTTACAAAAAAAGCGGCAGCCCCGGCGGGCCGGTCAAAAGCCAGCGCGGAGGCTGCCGCAGAAAAGCGGAAGTGAGAGCTTATTTGCCGCCGGTGTTGGCGATGCCTTCGATGAACTGACGCTGGAAGATCATGTACAGAATCACCATGGGCAGCATAGCCAGCAGGCTGCCCGCCATCAGCACGGGGAAGTTGGTGGAGAACTGCCCCCGGAGGGTGGCCAGGCCGGAGGACAGGGTCATCATCTTCAGGTCGGAGTTGACCACCAGGGGCCACATCAGATCGCCGTACGCGAACACAGCGGTGAAGATGGTGAGGGCGGCCACCGAGGTGCCGGTGAGGGGGAACATGACCTTCACAAAGGTCTCAAACTGGTTGCACCCATCCAGGCAGGCGGCCTCTCCGATTTCGGTGGGAATCCCCATATAGGTCTGCCGCAGGAAGAAGGTGCCGAAGGCGGAGACAATGCCGGGGAACACCAGAGCGAAAATGGTGTTGGCCATACCCAGCTTGGCCACCATCTGATACTGGGGCAGAATGAAAATCTGGGAGGGCAGGGACATCTGCACCAGAATCAGGCCGAAGAGAATGTTCTTGCCCCGGAAATTCAGCTTGGCAAAGGCGTAGCCAGCCATGGAGCTGAACACCACGGCGCAGATGACCCGGAAGAGAATCATCAGCGCGGTGTTTACGTACATGTTCACGAAGGGCAGGGAAGCGATGGCGTCCACAAAGTTGTCCAAATCCCAGTGAGAGGGGAAGATAATGGGCGGAATCTGCATGCTCTCCGTCTGGGTTTTGAAGCTGGTGAGGATCATCCACACGAAGGGGAAGATCATGATGATGGCGCCCAGAATCAGGACAATGTAGGTGAGAATGGTGGTCAGCTGCCTGGTACGCTGCAAAGAGCTCGGTTTCATGTCAAATTCCCCCCCTTACACATCGTAATTGACCCACTTCTTCTGGCCAATGAACTGGATGATGGTAATGATGCCGATCAGGACCACCGTCCACACCACAATGGCGGCGCCGGAGCCGCGGCTGCCGGCCACGAAGGTCTCCCGGTAGAACAGGTACATCAGGCTTTGTACCGAGGTTAGGGCCGGGTTGGTATCCTCCACCATCATGTAGATCAAATCGTAGACCTTGACGGAGGACATCAGGCGCATGATCATCACCACGAACAGGGTGGGGGAGACCATGGGCAGGGTAATCTGCAGGAACTGATTGACCTTGCTGGTGCCGTCAATCTCGGCGGCCTCGTAGTAGCTCTTGGAGATGTTCTGCAGACCGGCCAGCAGCAGCACCGCGTCGTAGCCGATGTTGCTCCAGATGGCCACGATGGCGCAGGCAATCATCACGAACTTGGAGTCGGTAATCCAGTTGATGTTGGTGCCGAAAATCTGGTTGAGAATGCCGTAGTCGCTGTTGAAAATCCAGCGCCACACCATGGTGACGGCGGCGGGGGCACACACCATGGGCAGGAAGAAGATGGTGCGGAACAGGCCCTTGCCCTTGATTTTGGCATTGAGCATCATGGCAACCAGCAGGGACAGGAACAGCCCTACCGGCACGGTGAGGATACAAAACAGAATGGTATTCCAGGTGGCCCGCCACACCTCCGGGTTCTGGAACATTTCCACATAGTTGCCAATGCCGATGAACTTGTAGTTGCCGAAGCCCAGATGCTCACAGAAGCTGGTGTAGATGGTCTGGACAAACGGCCACAGGTTGAGTACAATCAGGCCGATAATGGTGGGCGCGATCATCAGATAGCCCCAGTTTTCCTCCCGCCGGGCGGCGGCGGACAGCCGTACTGCCTTTTTTCCCATGTCTCGCCCCTCCTCTCAGGAATCGGCCAGCTTTTTGGCGGTCTCGGTGTTGATGAGGTTCTGGATGTTGTCCAGGCCGGTCTCAATGTCCACCGAGCCGTTGTAGATGCTGGTCATAATGTCCACCACACCGCTCTTCCACTTGGGACGGGCGGAGTTGTTGACGTACTGTACGCAGTAGTCGAACTGGCTCATAATGGCGTTTTCCAAATCCAGCTGGTAGTCGAACTTGTCAAAGGCGCTGATCCAGGTCTCCTCCAGCCCCTCATAGGCGGGGATGGCGGCGCCGGACTCGCCCTGAATCCGCTGGGCCTCTTCGCCGGCGAAGTAGGTCAGCACATCCAGCGCCAGCTCCAGGTTCTTGCCGTGAGCCCCGGTGGCGTAGGTCAGGCCGTTGGAGATGGTGGCCCGGCCGTCGCCGCTCACCGGATTGGGAGCGGCGGGAAGCACGGCCACGTCCCACTTGCCCACCATGTCGGGGTAGTTGGTCATCTGGGCCAGCAGGTTCCAGCTGCCCTCCAGGAACATGGCGCCCTTCCCGGAGAAGAAGGCGGTGCCCGGCGTGGTCTCGGCAAAGTAGGCCTGGCTGGGACACCAGTCATAGCTCTGCAGGTTGACGTAGTACTTGACAGCCTCCCGAGTAGCGGGCAAATCAAAGCCGCCCTTGGTCTTGTCCTCGGTGAGAATACACCCGCCGTTCTGATAGACAAAGTTGTGGTAGCCCAGCTGCTCGTCATTGTAGGCCATGTAGCCGTAGTTGCCGGTGGCGTCGTAGATGGCCTGGGAGGCGGATTCCAGATCGTCCCAGGTCCAGGTGTCGTCGGGATAGGCCACCCCGGCGGCGTCAAACATCTCCTTGTTGTAAATCAGGCAGATGTTGTCCTTGTCCTTGGGCACGCCGTACATCCGTCCGTCGGAGCCCTGGGCGTTGCTGATGGAAATGTCGCTGTAATGCTCGGCATAGGGGAACAAATCCGTGACATCAGCCAGCATTCCAAACTCGGAGTAGTACAGAATCTGGTCGGTGTGCATCCAGAACAAATCGGGCAGGGTGTTGCTCTCGGCGGCGGCCTCCAGCTTGGTCCAGTACTCGCTCCAGCTGGTGACCTGCACCTCAATGACCACATCCGGGTTGACATTGGCGGTGTAGGCGTCACACATGGCCTGCATGCCGTCCCGCTGGCCCACGTCCCAGATTTGGAAGGTCAGATGGGTTTTCCCGTCTGACGAACCGCATCCGGCGAGGGGCAGGAGCATCACCGCTGCCAACAGCAGGGCCAACATGCGCGTGACTCGTTTCATGGCAGTTCTCCTCCTCTTTTGATGGTTCCGCATTTACGGCGGCGCCGGAAAGAAGGCGCCGTTAAATTGTACTCATCATATAATAAATGTGTACAAACTGTAAATGAAAGTGTACCGTTTAAATATATCTATATGTGGTATAATGCCCCTTAAACATATATAAAGCGACATTTGGGTATATCAGAAACGCTTTCGTCAAAACATTGATTATTCTGGGTATATTTTTGTAGAAAAAAACGAAAATCGCTGGAATCCGTTGGAGAAACAGAAAAAGATATCCCACAAGAATGGTGGGGCAGCGGGGAAAACCCAGGAATTCAATATATCAAAATGTGCTGTATTGCCTCTCACCACAGGACGGGGCCGCCCTGGGGGGGAGCCTTCCGCTCCTGGCGGGGGGCGCTTTCCAGGTACTCGCTGGGGGACATGCCGGTTTCCCGGCGGAACACCTTGGCAAAGTAGTTGGCGTTGGCAAAGCCGGATGCCTCCGCCACGTAGGTAATGGAGGCATCCTCGCTCCGGAGCAGGAGCTTGGCGTACTCCACCCGCATGTGGGTAATGTACCGGCCTGGAGAAATGCCGGTTTTCTTGGTAAAGGTGCGGATGAGGTGGGCCTTGGATACCTCCAGCCGCTCCGCCAGCTCGTCCAGTCCCTCCAGGAAGGGGAATTCCTCCTGGATAATGCCCACCGCGGCCTCCACCAGAGAGGGCAGAGGCTCCTCCGTGCCCAGGTCCGGCAGGACGGCGGGGCCGCTGAGCAGATGGGTGAGCATGGTATAGGCATAGGCGGAAGCAGCGGTGCCGTTGACGGGCGGGTGCTCCTCCTCCAGCACGGACAGGGCCAGCACCGCCTCCCGCACGGCCGCCGCGCCCTTGGGGAAGAGGGCGGCGCCGTCGTTCAGCCGTCCGGCCAGCAGCCGGCCGGGCAGCTCACCCTGGAGCTGTGCGGTCATGCACAGACACTCTCCCACGGACTGGAGGGTGAACTCCCCGCACTGCCAAAGGGCCAGGGCCTGACCGGGGGCGAGCACATCGGTGCGGGCATAGGTGGCAACGGTAAGGGTTCCGCGCACCGCCGCCATAAGACAGCAGCACAAATCCCCGGCATAACCGCCCAGACGGCCGCCGGAGGGCAGGGGCAGGATGCGGGCGGAGGAGAGGGTCAGCAGACCGTCCAGCGCCGGATCAGAGGGGGCGGGGCAGACCTCCCGCGCCTTGGCAGCATCGGAAATCATGTGGCATTCCTTTCAAAAAAAGACAGGAGGGGGTGCTACACCCCTCCTGTCCAGTGGCCTGTCTCTTCCGTCGTGCTCAGTGAGCGACGGCCCGCTCCGTCTCCTTGTCGAAGAGGTGGATTTTCTCGTTTTTAAAGGTGAGAATGGCGGTATCGCCCTCCCGGCCCTTAAAGGTGGGCTCGGTGCGGATGACCATCCGGTTGCCCTGGCAGTCCACGTGCAGGCTGATCTCCGCGCCCATCAGCTCGGCAATCTCCACAGTGGAGGTCATGCTGCCCGGCCCGGCGGCCTGGCCGGCGTCGGCGGCGATGACATCCTCGGGACGAATGCCCAGCACCATGGTCTTGCCCACATAGGGGGCCACCGCCTCGTTCATCCGGGCGGGGAGCTCCACGGTGGTGCCGCACAGCTGAGCGGCGTAGCCGGCGCCCTGCTTGACAATGACCGCGTCCAGGAAGTTCATCTGGGGGGAGCCGATGAAGCCGGCCACGAACAGATTGCAGGGGTAGTCGTAGAGCACCTGGGGAGCGTCGTTCTGCTGAATGATGCCCTCTTTCATAACCACGATGCGGTCGCCCATGGTCATGGCCTCGGTCTGGTCGTGGGTGACGTACACAAAGGTGGTCTGGAGACGCTTGTGAAGCCGGCTGATTTCAGAGCGCATGGCGGTACGCAGCTTGGCGTCCAGGTTGGACAGCGGCTCGTCCAGCAGGAACACGGCGGGATTGCGCACCATGGCGCGGCCCAGGGAGACGCGCTGGCGCTGGCCGCCGGAGAGGGCCTTGGGCTTGCGGTTGAGCAGATGCTCCAAATCCAGGGCGCGGGCGGCCTCGTGGACCCGGCGGTCAATCTCATCCTTGGGCACCTTCTGCTGAATCAGACCAAAGGCGATGTTTTTATACACCGTCATGTGGGGATAGAGGGCGTAGTTCTGAAACACCATGGCGATGTCCCGGTCCTTGGGAGCCACGTCGTTGACCAGACGGTCGCCGATGTACAGCTCGCCGCTGCTGATGTCCTCCAAACCGGCAATCATCCGCAGGGTGGTGGACTTGCCGCAGCCGGAGGGACCCACCAGAATGACAAATTCCTTGTCTGCAATTTCCAGGTTCAAATCGGGTACGACGGTGACATTGCCGGGGTAGGTTTTATTGACATGCTTGAACGTAATGCTGGCCATAATCCAAAACCTCCATTTTTTGTAATAACCGGAATGGGTAATTTATTGACGGCATGACCCGGCGGATGGAGCAACCCATTCCGGAGCAGCCTTCTTTGGCACCTAGAATAGCATGGCCTTTCAGACCACGCAACAGTAAAATGTTGATTGCGCCGGTAAAAAGATGATATAATAGGCCGGAACCGCAGGACATGTCATTATCTTACCTATCCTGTCAGTTTATTGCTATTGAATTGCCCGGCCCGGTATGGTATCGTCACGCTGATAAGGATGTGGAGAAAAGGAGGGAAGGGGTTTGTTTTTTCGCCGAGACTACACGACGCCCGGCCCTGGTATCCGCAAGGATGAGCCGGAAAAGACCGGTCCGGCCCGGCTGCTCCAGATCATTCAGCTGGAGGCGGGTTCGGTATTCCTTCTGAATCTGCTGTTTGTGGCCTCCTGCATTCCGGTGGTGACCATTCCGCCGGCCCTGTTTGCCATGAATCAGGTCATCCGCAAGATGATGCTGGACCAGCCGGTGCTGTGCTTTTATGACTACCGCACCGCCTTCCGCACCTGGTGGAGGCAGGCATACGCCGCCTTTTTCCTCACCGCCCTCCCCATGGCGGCGGCGGGGTACGGGGCTTGGTTTTATCTGCTTCAGGCCGCCGCCAACCCGGTGATGTTTGCCCCCTTCCTGGTGTGTTCCACCATTTTGCTGGTGACGCTGCTGTGCTCCGGCTGCCTGTACGGCGCCCTGGGGGCGGGGCTGAAGCTTCGCCCGGCCCTGCGGCTGGCCCTCGCCCTGGGCCTGGGGAGGCCGCTGCGGCCCATTCTGGCGGCGGCGGTGGGCTACGGACTGGCCCTTTTCGGCATTCTGCAGCTGCCCATCAGCCTCATCTATGTGCTGGCGCTGGGCTTTTCCCTGCCCTGCCTGCTGGGAAACTTTTTTCTGCGCACCCTGCTGCGGGACCACTGCCCCCCCACGGAGACGGACAGCGAGGCCTAAAGGCGGAGGCGGCAAGTGCACTATGAATCAATAGAACAGAAAGGAGACGGGCGTATCGTGAAACAGCCCACCTTGTTTGAGGAGCGGCTCCAGCCCTGTCTGGAGGAGATGCGGGGTCTCTACTTCTCCCTCTATGGAGAAAATCAGGAGGCGTTTTCCTATTTCCTGGGGATGCTGGAGCAGTCCCTGGCAGACAGAAAGGATGCCCTGCGGCAGATGGACCAGCGGCGGCTGGCGGAGCCGGACTGGTGCCGTTCCAGCGGGATGCTGGGCATGATGCTCTATCCCGCCTGCTTTGCCAAAACGCTGAACGGTGTGCGGGAGAAGCTGCCCTACCTGAAGGAGTGCGGGGTGAATTACCTCCACCTGATGCCCCTGCTGGATTCCCCGGCGGGGAAGAGCGACGGGGGCTATGCCGTGTCCGACTTCCGGCGGGTGCGCCCCGACCTGGGCACCATGGAGGATTTGGAGGCGCTGGCCGATGCCTGCCGGGAAAAGGACATCGCCCTGTGTCTGGATTTTGTGGTGAACCATACCAGCGAGGAGCACCCCTGGGCCAAGGCCGCCCGGGCGGGGGACCCGGTGGCCCGGAGCCGCTACTTCTTCTATGATAACTGGGACATTCCCGCCCAGTTCGAGCAGACGGTGCCCCAGGTGTTTCCCACCACCGCCCCGGGGAATTTTACCTATCTCCGGGACTGCAGCCAGTTTGTGATGACCTCCTTCTACCCCTTCCAGTGGGATTTGAATTACGGCAACCCCATGGTGCTCAACGACATGACGGGGAACCTGCTCTATCTGGCCAACCGGGGCATGGATGTCATCCGGCTGGACGCGGTACCCTACATCTGGAAGAAGCTGGGGACCAACTGCCGCAACCTGCCCCAGGTACATACATTGGTGCGGCTCATCCACCTGGCCTGTCAGGTGGTGTGCCCCGGCGTGCTGCTGCTGGGTGAGGTGGTGATGGAGCCCTCCAAGGTGGCCCCCTACTTCGGCACGCCGGAGCGGCCGGAGTGCGACATGCTTTACAACGTGACCACCATGTGCACCACCTGGCACACCCTGGCCACCCGGGATGTGGGGCTGCTCCGTCATCAGATGGAGCAGGTGTGCGCCCTGCCCCGGAGCTATCTCTTCCAAAATTACCTCCGCTGCCATGACGACATCGGCTGGGGGCTGGACTACCCCTGGCTGTTCCGCCAGCAGGGGCAGAAGGAGGTTCCCCACAAGAAGTATCTCAACGACTGGTTTACCGGCCGGTGGCCGGGGAGCTGGTCCCGGGGTGAGCTGTACAATGACGATCCCAGCCAGGGCGACGCCCGCCTGTGCGGCACCACCGCTTCCCTGTGCGGTGTGGAAAGCGCCCTGACCAGCGGGGATGAGGCCGCCCTGGAGCGGGGCATCCAATGCGATGTGATGCTCCACGCCTGGATGCTCTCCCAGAGCGGGATTCCTGTGCTGTACAGCGGGGATGAGCTGGGGCGGCTCAACGACTACAATTATCACGGAGACCCGGCCAAATTTGACGACAGCCGCTATCTTCACCGGGGGAATTTCCAGTGGGATCAGGCGGCGCTCTGTCAGGACGGCCGCACCGTTCCCGGACGCATCTTCCAGGCCCTGCGCCGGCTGGAGACCATCCGGAGCGCCGAGCGGGTGTTCCGCTCCGACGCGGAGGTGTGGGCGCCCGACTGGGGCAATGCCTCCGTGCTGGTCCTGTGCCGCCGGTATGGGGAGGAGGAGCTGACCGCCCTGTTCAACTTCTCGGAGCATCCCCAGACGGTCCAATGTCCGGCGGCCTCTCTGGTGGATTTGGTAAGCGGGCAGCGGCTGGCGGGCGGCCCAATTGACCTGCCCGGCTATGGCTTCCTGTGGCTGAAGCATTCCGGTCCGGCCGCCGGTGAAATGGAAAGAGAAGGTGAATGAGCATGCAGAAATGGAAGGAAGTGCGCCGGGCTCTGGATGCCGGCGGGCTGGATGAGATCCTGGGGAAGCTCTATCCGGATTTGGCCGCCGCCCGGCGGCGGACGGCGGGGCTGCTGGACGGGTTCCAGCGTACCTTTGCCGCGGGGGAGGACACCCTGGTGACGCTTTGCTCCGCCCCCGGACGTACCGAGCTCTGCGGCAACCATACCGACCATCAGCACGGCCGGGTACTGGCCGGGGCGGTGGATTTGGACTTCCTTGCCTGCGCCGCCCTCAACGGCACCGGCACCATCCGCTTCCAGTCGGAGGGCTGGCCCATGGTGGAGGTATCCCTGGACAGCCTGGAGCCGGTGGAGGAGGAGAAGGAGACCACAGCCGCCCTGGTGCGGGGCATGGCGGCGGAGGCGGTTCGGCGGGGCTTCCCGGTGGAGGGCTTTGACGTGTACGCGTCCTCCCAGGTGCTGCCCGGCTCCGGCCTGTCCTCCTCGGCGGCCTGCGAGGTGCTGCTGGGTGTGATTGAAAACCACCTCTTCTGCGGAGACGCGCTGGACGCGGTGACCATTGCCCAGATGGGCCAGCGGGCGGAGAACGCCTTTTTCGGCAAGCCCAGCGGACTGATGGACCAGACCGCCTCCTCCGTGGGCGGCGCGGTGGCCATTGACTTTGCTGACCCTGCCGCTCCCGTGGTGCGCTCGGTGGCAGTGGATTTGGACAGCCTGGGCCTTGCCCTGTGCATTCTGGATTCCGGGGCCAGCCACGCCGACCTGACCGATGAATACGCGGCGGTGCCCAGGGAGATGGGCGCGGTGGCCGCCTTCTTTGGAAAGACGGTGCTCCGGGAGGTGCGGGAGGCGGACGTGCTCCAGTCCCTGCCCCAGCTGCGCAAGGCGGTGGGGGACCGGGCGGTGCTCCGCGCCCTCCACTTCTTCGCGGATGACCAGCGGGCGGAGGGGGAGGCCGACGCCCTGGCCAGAGCGGACGGGGAGACCTTCCTCAGCCTGGTCAACCAGTCGGGCCGCTCCTCCTGGGAGCTGCTGCAAAACATCACGCCCACCGGCGCGGTGTCCGAGCAGGCCATGGCGGTGGCGCTGGCGGTGACGGAGGGCGCCCTGGCCGGCCGCGGCGCCTGCCGGGTCCACGGCGGCGGCTTTGCCGGCACCATCCAGGCCTTTGTGCCGCTGGACGGGCTGGAGCACTTCCGGCGGAAGGTGGAAGCCGCCCTGGGCGAGGGCTGCTGCCGCGTCCTCCGCATCCGCGCCGCAGGCGGCTGCGTTCTCTGTCCGTAATCCATTCAGTTGGGAAAGGAGCATATGAAAATGGCAATTCTGGTGCTGGGAGGAGCCGGGTATATCGGCTCCCACACGGTGTATGAACTCATTGATGCCGGCCGGGAGGTAGTGGTGGCGGACAACCTGCAGACCGGGTTCCGGGCCGCCGTCCATCCCAAGGCGAAGTTTTATCAGCTGGACATCCGGGACCGGGGCGCCCTGGATACCCTCTTCCAGGCGGAGGACATTGAAGGGGTAATCCACTTCGCCGCCTCCTCCCAGGTGGGGGAGTCCATGTCCGACCCGCTGAAGTACTACGACAACAACCTCTATGGCACCATGGTGCTCCTCCAGTCCATGGTGGCCCACGGGGTGGGGCGGATTGTCTTTTCCTCCACCGCGGCCACCTACGGGGAGCCGGAGCGGGTGCCCATTCTGGAGGGAGACAAGACGGTGCCCACCAACTGTTACGGGCAGACCAAGCTGTCCATGGAGCAGATGATGAGCTGGGTATCCCGGGCCCACGGACTGAAGTATGTGGCGCTGCGGTATTTCAATGCCTGCGGGGCCCACGTGTCGGGAGAAATCGGGGAGGCGCACAACCCGGAGACCCACCTGATTCCCATCATCCTCCAGGTGCCGCTGGGCCAGCGGGCGGCGGTAAGCGTCTTTGGAACGGACTACCCCACCAAGGACGGCACCTGCATCCGGGACTACATCCACGTCACCGACCTGGCCCAGGCCCATATCCTGGCGCTGGACTACCTGATGGCCGGAGGGGAGAACAACGTGTTCAACCTGGGCAACGGGGTGGGCTTTACCGTCAATGAGGTCATTGAGGTGGCCCGGGCGGTGACCGGCCATCCCATTCCCGCCAACATGGCGCCCCGCCGGGCGGGGGACCCGGCCCAGCTCATCGCCTCCTCGGAGAAGGCGGTGCGGGTGCTGGGCTGGCAGCCCAGGTACAATGACCTGTCCACCATCGTGGCCACCGCCTGGGCCTGGCACAAGAGCCATCCCAACGGCTATGGGGAGGGCTGAGCATGGATTGCAATCAGGCCATTGCCGGACTGATCGCTTACGCTCTGGAGAAGGGGCTTATCACCCCGGCGGATACCTGCTGGGCGGTGAACGCGCTGCTGGAGGCCCTGGAGCTGGACGGCTGCGCTCTGCCGGAGGAGCTGCCCTCCGTGGAGGAGGGCGCCCTGCCCGCCATTCTGGAGACGCTGCTGGATGATGCCGCGGAGCGTGGGGTGCTGAAAGAGAATACCATTACCTACCGGGATTTGCTGGACACCCGGCTGATGGGGGTGCTCACCCCCCGGCCCGCCCAGGTGATAGAGAAGTTCCGGACCCTGTACCGGGAGAGCCCCCGGAAGGCCACCGACTGGTATTATGCCTTCAGCCAGGACACCAACTACATCCGCCGGGACCGGATTGCCAGAGACGTGCAGTGGAAGGCCCGGACGGAGTATGGGGAGCTGGACATTACCATCAACCTTTCCAAGCCGGAGAAGGACCCCAAGGCCATTGCCGCCGCCCGGAACCTGCCTGCCGCGGCCTATCCCCGCTGCCAGCTGTGCGCGGAGAATGAGGGCTATGCCGGCCGGGTGAACCATCCCGCCCGGCAGAACCACCGCATCATTCCCATCACCATCCACGGCTCTCCCTGGTTTTTGCAGTACTCCCCCTATGTGTACTACAACGAACACTGCATCTGCCTGAACCGGGAGCACACCCCCATGAAGATTGACCGGGCCTGTTTTGGAAAGCTGCTGGACTTTGTGGGCCAGTTTCCCCATTACTTTGTGGGCTCCAACGCGGATTTGCCCATTGTGGGCGGCTCCATCCTGGCCCACGACCACTTCCAGGGGGGACGGTACACCTTTGCCATGGAAAAGGCTCCGGTGGAGACTCCCTTTGCGTTCCCCGGCTTTGCCGATGTGAAGGCAGGCATTGTCAAATGGCCCATGTCGGTGATTCGTCTCACCTGTGCCGATCCGGCCCGGCTGGTGGAGCTGGCCGACCGGATTCTGCTGTCCTGGCGGGGCTATACCGACGAGGCCGCCATGATTCTGGCCCAGACCGACGGAGAGCCCCACAACACCATCACCCCCATTGCCCGGCGGCGGGGGGAGGACTATGAGCTGGATTTGGTGCTGCGCAACAACCTCACCACTCCGGAGCACCCCCTGGGTCTGTACCACCCCCACGCCGAGCTCCATCATATCAAGAAGGAGAACATCGGCCTGATCGAGGTTATGGGTCTGGCGGTGCTGCCTGCCCGGCTGAAAACCGAGCTGGCCGCTGTGGCAGAGAAGCTGGCGCGGGGAGAGGACCTGCGGGCCGATCCCCTCACGGCCGGCCATGCCGACTGGGCGGAGGACTTCCGGGATAAGTACAGCATAACGGCGGACAATGCCCTGGAGACGGTGTACCACGAGACCGGCCTGGTATTTGCAAAAGTGCTGGAGCACGCCGGAGTATATGCCCGGACCCCAGCCGGACAGGAGGCTTTCCTCCGTTTTCTGGAACAGGTACAGTAAGAAGACGAAAGAAGCTGCATTTCAGTCAATAAGGACTGAAATGCAGCTTCTTTTCCTAATGATGACGGCGACAGACGCCGCGCGGATACAAAAGCGGCAATGCCAGAGATGCAGCTCCACAAGCGGGAGCCTTCTCCGCGGAACGTGCAGAATGCTGCATTCAAAATGAGAATTTATTGTTGACACCTCCGGCCTGTGTGAAGAAAATGGAAGAAAGCAGGCGGTTTCAAGATGGGAGACTATGGTACGCACCTTGGCCGCTGAGAAAGTAACAGGCAGGTGAGCTGATATGCGGGTGCTCGCGCTGGAATCCAGCACCACCTCCGCCAAGGCCATGCTTTATGATACCGGATGCGGTGTGGTGCGAGTATGCACTCAGCCCTATGCGTCTCAACACAACCATTTTCATCTGACAGGCGTGAGTGCCACTACCGCATCCACCGCTTCCGGCGGCGGGCTTATCCGGCTGGATACCGGGGATTATGACCTCCAGACGCTGGAGGAGATTGGGATTACCCGGGCCCAGCTTCCCCTGCTGCGTTCCCATGAGGAAACCGCTCCTCTGAGCCGGGAGGGAGCGGCGCTGCTGGGCCTGAAAGCGGGGATACCTGTGCTGCCGCCCTTGCCTGACGGGGCGCTGAACCAGGCGGGTGCGGCGGCCCTGCCCACGCTCACCGGTAACCAAACCGGCCAGACGCTCTACTACGGCGTGATGCAGGGGGTGCTGCTCAATCTGTATCAGTGCTACCGGATTTTGTGCGGGCTCAACGGGGGAGAGCCGGAGACCATTCACCTCTCCGGGGGTATCCTCCGCTCCCCTCCAGCCGGGACCTGCCCCGGCGGATTACCCGCGTTGTGCGCTTCCGCCCGGAGTTCCACAGCCGCTACCTCCGGGCTTATGAGGAATATCTGGATTGGTACGAACGGCTCACTCCGCCAGGGATTGAAGGGGGATAGTCCGGGAAATGCATCCCCGTGCCGCTGCTCTGGCCAGCGGGGTGCCAGATGCAGAGCGTTTGCCCTGGGTACGTTAGAAAAAGGAGGACATCCCGTACAGATGTCCTCCTTTTGGTGCGCCTGAAGGGACTCGAACCCACACGCATCGCTGCACGAGAACCTAAAGGTGATGTCACCTTAGTGAAGGTTAAGTTTTGGCTTCTTCAAACCTTTTCGTAATATACTCAAAAAGGGAAAAGCTGGTTTTTCTTAGCTCCTTAAGACTGGAATCATACTCATAGACAGTATCTTGGCTGTCGACTAAGTAATAATCCCCCTCACCTTGGTCTTCAAGAGCAATCAAAGAAGCAGTTGCAGGGAAATACTTATGGAGATACAAAGTCTGTTCAATCATATCTGACTTTAAACCCTGACGAGAATTTATGCCATAGAACTCTACATATTCAAACCCCAAATACCCATACTTCAAAAGATATTCAGTAAGTTCTTCGCCAAAATGCACACCAATAGCTTTTTCTGCCTGCTCCAAAATATCCACATTAATAGGACTATTACTATGGTCTATGTTGTGTTTAAGAACAAATTTTTCAATGTCCATATCTTATATCTCCTTTGCTCTGGCTTTCCAATGATTAGGACGCTGAACATTATTATACTTGTTTTTCTTTTCGCTATCCTGCCGCCAACTCTCCACCTTCTTATCATGAAGGATAGCATCCTTGCCATCACCATGCTCACTATTGGCACACAACTCAGCAAAGGGACTATTAAAATCTTGACCCATGTGATGCAGTTGGATGGTTTCTCCTGTCTTGGCATCAATTGGAGGACGGCCCTTTTCCATCAGTTCCCTATTTGTCAGTCCTGTCTTGGGGTCAACATAATCCATGTCAATGTCCTTTATAAGACATTTCCGGCCATTAATTTCTGCCTCATGAAGGCCAGCATTCTTGTAAACCTCATATTGCTCCATACTCTCAATGCAGTTTATAATTTCAGCGGACCACCCCGTCTCCTCAATGATTTTAGCCTTTTCAGCCTCGTTGAGACCTACCTTTCCAACAGAAGTTCCTTCACCACTATCCGCAACATTTGCAGTTTCATTCATCTTAGCCTTTTCATACATCTCATCAATACCAGTCTTGAGCTTAGCATCTGTGATCTTCTGAGATGAACTCTCAATGTTATTCAGTATGACAGACTTAAGGGATGCTTCTTTAATGACAACCATATCGGGAGTCACAACAACAGTCCGTTCTGTCCCTAATTCACTCAATGCCGCTTCATTGACTTCTTTGCCAAATTCAGCTGCCTGAACAGATATTTCTTCTGCCTTTTCAGCTACTTCACCAACAACTTCTACCGTCTTAGCAGCAACTTCACCCACCATCTCCAACATATCAGACACATCCCCTTACTTTGGCACTTATCTCTTGAATTAAATCACTTGGGACCTCAAAAAAATATTGTTCAATACTATGAACAACATCAACCTTGGGGGAATACTGACGTTTTAGCAATTCCGAAACAACAAGGATACAATGATTTCTGCTTGTTCTGTTGTAGTTCTTCTTCATAAGATTCTGAACTTCCAATAGATATGTATCCAACCCTGTTTCGCACAGATTTATCAAAGCAGCACATAGTTCATCAGAGACGAGGTTACTCGAACTATAAACGCCGTTATTTAACAGCAACAATACACCGTCTGCCAAAATCTTACCTAAAAGAGACTTCAGATTCCTACAAGGCAACAGAGAAATATCCCGTTTTTCCAGTTCCGCTACGATACTCTCTTTGCAATTTAAAATAATCTTGCTGACAGTTTCACCATTCAAGGCCATAACACTATTTAGCAATTTAAGGCTTAGGCACTCCAACTTCATAGATAGATTCTCAACAATTAGCTGACGATTGATAGGCTCGAAAATCTCAAGAATATCTTTTCCAACTAGGTCACTGTCAGAAATAAAGTTGTCTTCAATCGAATTAATGTCTACGTAAACAGGGAGACTCATGCCTTCTTTATGGCACAGGGCTACGCCGGTTGTCAAATTGCCCAAGTAAACAGCATCTTCCTCTTTGATGCCAATGGTGGTTGCTACCAGGGCTTGGTCATCGGCAGAAACCACACGCTGAACGATTTTATTGGAAGAATTTTTAATAACATCAGGGGTCAGCTTACTCGGAATCTGCTCTGCAATAATAACCCCCTGCCCATAAGACCGCATCTCAGCAATCATATTGCTAAAGTGTTCTACTGCCTTGCCCTTGGGATTGCCCATATTTTCAGAAGAACGCTCTGTTTCAACATTTTTCAACAGACGATGGGCCTCCTCGATAACGAGGAGATGCTGCAACCCTAATTTTTCATTGCGCTTTTCTTCCTTGGATACCTGCCTGAACTCATTAATAAAAATGACTAGTAGACCAACACAGAAAGCCTTATCAGAATCATCAGCAAGTCCTTCAAGCTCAAAGACAATATTTTTTTTCATCAGAGATTCCATATCAATCATCTTACGAGTATTGAACATGAATCCCTTAGCTCCATTACAAAGGCTCTCCAAGCGAGCAAGGATAGCAGTTTTTACATTACCGCCAACCTCACTGTCATACTGCATTTCTTCTTCAATGTAGCGTTTGACCTCATCCTTCAAATCCTGCATGGTAGGAAAGAGATAGCAACAAGACACCATATTATACTGTTTCTTCATATGCTCAGCATCAAAGGTATCTGTTGTATTTTCCAGATCAACAAGAGATGGATGATAACCAAGTGTCAAATTCCAACCCTTTTTACAATAAATATTTTGAAGGCATTTTTCCAAAATATAAGGCATAGGGCCATAAAAAGAGAAAGACGCATTAAACAGGTCTTTTAGGAAATCTATGTGAGTTTGAAGATTAATGCCCCTTTGAACAAAGAAAGGATTGAATTGCAAACAGTTAATTTCAGGCTTACCCAAAGTATAAACATTGAGCTCAGGTCGACCACTCGGAAGTTTAATATTGCGATACTCTTTCTTAGCAGACTCTATCACCATAAAGGGCTTATCACAATTTCTCAAAATCCCCTTCACAGTTGTTGTCTTACCACTGCCCGTAATGCCACAGACAAAGGTATGCTTGTTCAGGTCTTTCTCACTCAGAGAGAATTCCATATTCTTCAAGGGTCTATGACCATCGGACACCTTGCCTATGACAACACCATGTTCAGATGGTATCATAGGATATACTTTGCCCTGTTTCAGTTCAAAATCAGGCACAGCATCAGTAGGAGGAGTACACAGCATACCCAACTCAGCAGAAGTAATAGGCGCAAGCAGGGGGTTATTTATCATAATCTTAGGTAGGTAAACACTCTGCCTATTTTCCAACTTATAAGGATTATTTCTCATAGGAAGGATATCTGTTGTAGGCTTTGCAAGTTCACCGGATATGCAAGATTCTAGTATATCACAGGCTATACTGTCTTTTGCAGAATAGGTAATGGTAACGCCCCAAAGACCAATACTCTGGCCATACTTCAGCCTCTCTATGGCTTTATCACAGAACTCAGCCATCTCAAGCGCCATACCATTCTGCATATCAAAGGACACCCCTGTTGTCAACGCTTCAAGGGTTTCAACCTCACTAATAGATGTGCTACAAGCACCACCATCAATAATAGAATCAATTAGTGCTTTACCGTTGAATTTCTTATCTCTGACAGCTTGTTTTAAAGCCTCCTGAACTAAACCACGACGAGTAGAATTTTCAGTGGTGGTTTTTGTTTTATTGATATTGTTTTGCAGAGATACATTACGCTTGCTTACTGCTGCACAGGTATCCCTAATCTGAAGAACAGCACTATACTTGTCCTGGACATCATCAGCAGAAATAGGTGTAGCATAAAACAGAACAGTATAGTCATACCCATTGAGACTGCGCATCAGAGTAGACAAATCAAACTTCTGCTTTTCATCATCCACCTTCAAAACTGGTACAGCAGAAATAAATCCACCTCGACCCGTTTCCTCATTCTGCAATGAAAAATCAGGCTGATAAGATTCTACCTCAACACCTAAAAGGAGGCCCCTCAACATCGACTCTATGATAATTTTATCACTCTGAGTCTGAACACCTATAACAATATTTGCCCTACCATTACGACTTACAACGCCATACACAACAGGTCTCTTGATGGAATGTATAGCAATAAACAGCTTCTCAATCTTTTTGTTCAAATATGTTGCAGGGTCATCAATATTCTCAGTTGTACAGCTATTCAGGCGGAAAAAGGTCATGCTATTCAGATACACTGCAGACGCTTCATTCATCAGCTCTTTACACTCCGCTGCCACTAAATAAGGGGCAACTATACTGATGAAATTTTCCAGCTGAGAACTCAAAATAGAAGTGTTATTACGGAATTCCGTTTTGATTTCTTGTAAAGCCCTTTCTTCATTTGTACTCATTTTTACCTCACTTACAGGGTCTTCTTCAGTTCATCGACCTGAACATGATAGAACGCGATAACCCCATCTACCCATCTATACATTTCTTCCTCAAGGTCAGCCATAAAGGACTTCACAACATCAAGGAAACGCTGCCTATTGATATCAGGAACAACCCTGCAATATGTAACCCCACTGCCCACTAGGCCAGCAATAATAGCCCCTGCAATAATACCAATTACAGGAATGTCAACAGCACCAGACAGAATCCCCAAAAGGATTCCACCAACAGCAGCAGTCCCTACACCCGCAATAGCAGTAGCATAGGCCCTATTGATTTCATTAACATTAAGTCCATTTTGAAAAATTGGAAAGTCTTTGCTATCAAACTTGTAGGTCTCCACGATCTTCTTGTCCAACTCCAAATCAAAAAACTTATTGGAGTTGGACACATTCTGGAAAATAGGCTCTTTCAAGGTTTCATCAGAGAGAGTGGTGTAGATAGTAGACATATACCCACGACTTGCAGCGGCAATTTTGCTGGATACATACTGTACAATGTCCTCAGTAGCCTTCTCGGAAGAAAATGAGTTCTGAACAGTCTGTTCTACCTCCACATTCATGGTAGAAAACAGCTCTTTAATACAGTCCTTCACTTTTTTCTCAGACATTTTTATCTATACCACCTTTCAGCGCGCTAATATTGGAAACCATAGGCCGAACACGGCTCAACTTGCCCTCCATGACTTCAATCTTCTTCTGCATCTCCTCAGCATTGGCCTTATCCTCACGAATTTGTCGATAATTTTCTTCCTGTACCTTTGCATTACGTGTCAATTCAGTGCGATAAGCAGAGGTCACTTCAGTCACATAGTCCTGCAGAGCAAGAACTACATCTTCTTTAATTTTATCAAGTCTCTTCTGAATGTCATTGTTGACCAAGCTGAAGTATTTGGACTGATCTAACCGTGTGTGAGTCTCTTTAAAACAAATACCCGTCGTGTAGGTATTTTCTGCCTGCCTCTTTCTTTCAGACTTCATCTTTTCCAGAAACTCAGGTGTAATATCAGGCTTTAGGGCGGTGTAGTTCAAATCACCTTTTTTGCTGAATGCGATCAAAGCCTCATCACATTCAGCTACAATTTTTTTTGTGATTTCACCCTCAAATTGCTTAAAAGAACTTATTTTACGAAAGGTGATTTTCTCCAGTTCATCAACACTGGAAGACATTTTTGGGTCTATCTCCCCAATTTCCTTCTGATATGCTTCCATGATTTTAGCGGCACGAGTTTCAATGATACCATCAGTATCTTTATACTTGCTCGCAATTCTTTTTACCGTAACATTAATTTTGTTTTGTAGGTCTTTAAGAGATTCCTCAGCATTGAGGAGCTTACAAGCCAACTCAGCAGGGTTTTGAGCTTTATCTTGATAATGCCTGATATTCTCAGACAGTTCAGCCGTAATCTTATCTAGAACAAACAACATGCGCTTTAAAACTTCACTCAAAAGCATATACTGAGCCTTTCGAGCAAACAGGTTCAGTGCAACATCGATCTCCTTGAAATTAGAAAGTTCACTCAGCTTTTGAAGATAGACTTCTCTATTACAACGAGAACGATACCAAGGTGTTTCCAAGAAAGAATCTAAAATATCCATGTCCTTATGTTCATTCATAAAGACACTAATTTCTTTATCAGACTTGCCCTTGAGTTGCTCATTATACCACTCAGCTTCTTCAATTTTCTTATCCATAAAGACTTGCAGTTCTTCCTCAGTCATAGCCTTGACTTTATTGCGAAACAGCTCGACCTTGCTATCTAAATGAATAATCTGTTTTTTGTTAATGCCAGGGAACTGCTTATACGCCTCCTCGTGGATACGAGCAACATTATTAGGAGTTTCATTGGCGGCTCTGGTAAGGACCAAAAACATGGCATCCGGATTACGGTCAGCACTTACACTTTTCAAAAACTTTTTAAAAGAGTTCGTCTCAAGAGTAGCTCCCACAAGGGGTTTTAGGAACATAACAGCATGTGCATTGACAATGTAGTCATTTGTAATGGCTCCTACTCGCCCCTCTGCGTTGACACCAGGACTATCCACAATCTGAACACCAATCAAATCTTCATCTTCAAAAGGATATTCAATCTCGATCTTTTTCACAAGATCATTCCAATGCGGATTCTTCTTTGCAATGTACTCACGAACCTTCTGCTCATAAACCGCAGGAGATAACTTATAGAGGTTATCATCAGCAATCATCCTAAGCAGTTCTCTAATCTCTGATTCGAGAATTCTCTTTCCCTTGTTAGGAATAATCAACTGAAGATTGATTGTACCCACAGGGATTTCTCTATACTCATCATCAAGTGCGGCATTTTCTTTTAGGAATTTCTCAATATCTCCTTCTTTATCAAAAACTTTTACCCTATCATCAGCATAGGTTGCTTTTAGAGTGTACTTTGCACCGTAACGAATCTCAACGATGGCAGAAGTACACTGCTTTACATCCATAGGGAGAATATGTTTACCCAAATAGGCATTAATGAAAGTCGATTTACCACTCTTGGCCTCACCCACAATCATTAGACGGAAAATATCATTTCTGACGCTTTCCACGTCTTTCTGCAATTGCTCCAGCGGGGTATCAAAGGTCGTTGCAGAATGACCTTTGATTTCTTGAACTAAACTCAAAAAAGTGTCGTACTGCTTTAATACATCTGTCTTGACCTGCTTGTAATCCATAATCATAAAGAATCCCCATTTCTATCTATAATCGTTTTGACTTCTTTTAACCAAGACTCTCTTAAATTACCAGGAGACAGGACTTCCACTTTATCCCCTTGGCTCTGTAACCACATCAAAATACCCGTGCCAAAAGTTTCTGCTCTTACGGTATAGCTCCCTTCTTTTTCTTCTACGACCTGCACCATTGGCAGCCTGTCTAACACAGATTCAATTGAAGGTCCACTATATTTAAATTCAATGTGTTCCAGTTTTCCACCATACATGAACTGCACCCTCTTGCGGAATTCGCCCTCTTGAAAACGATCTTTGTATGGAACCTGGAAGTGCTCATCCAGAACTTTGAACGATTTGATCCGGTCAATACGGTAAATGGTAGGAAACAGATCGTCCGGGTTTTCAAAGGTGGTCTTGTCCTCCAGAAACGCCGTTAGATAGAAGTAGTACTCCGAGAACATGATACCCACCGGCAGCACCCGGCGGCGCACCAGTTTTGGCTCCTTCAGCCGCTCATACT
>CALWOL010000099.1 GCA_944383135.1 uncultured Flavonifractor sp. | reverse complement strand
CGTGTTCGGCGGCACCACCGCCAACTCGGAGTATGAGTTCCTCACCGGCAACACCACCGCCTTTCTCCCCGCCGGGACGGTGCCCTATCAGATGTATGTCTCCGACGGGGACCCCACCCTGGTGGGGCAGATGAAGGCACTGGGCTATACCGCCATTGCCGCCCACCCCTACCGCTCCTCCGGTTGGAACCGGCCGTCGGTGTACCAGGACTTCGGCTTTGACGAGGTGTACTTCGAGGAGGACTTCCAGGACCGGACCTACATGCGGGGGGACGCCAGGACGGGCTACGTTACCGACTGGTGCGACTATGAAAACCTCATCCGCCTTTACGAGGAGAAGGAGGCGGGGGAGCCCCTGTTCCTCTTCAACATCACCATGCAGAACCACTCCGGCTACCAGATGGCCTGGGACAACCTGCCCCGGGAGGTGTGGCTCACCGGGGAGCTGGAGGGGCGGTTCCAGACGGTAAACCAGTACTTATCCCTCGTCTACCAGAGCGACCGGGCCTTTGAGATGCTGATTGACTACTTCTCCCAGGTAGACGAGCCCACCATGATTCTCTTCTTCGGGGACCATCAGCCCCAGGTGGCCACCAATTTCTACACCGACGTGCTGGGGGAGAATCCGGACACGGAGCTGGCCCAGAAAAAGCAGATGGTGCCCTTCCTGCTGTGGGCCAACTATGACATTCCGGAGGCGGAGGGGGTGGAGCTCTCCCTCAACTACCTGTCCACCCTGCTGGTGGAGGCCGCCAACCTGCCTATGACCGGGTACCAGAGCTACCTGCGGCAGCTGTGGGAGACGGCGCCCGTCCTCAACACCGTGGGGGTGCGGGACGCCGCCGGAAACTGGTACGGGGAAAACGAGACCCTGCCCGCCGCGCTGGAGGCGGCGGTGGACGATTACCAGCTGCTGCTGTACAACAACATCTTTGACAAGTCCCACCGGCTGGAGCACTTCTTCAGCCTGGCGGAATAGAGACGGAACGCCCCCGGAGAAGTCCTCCGGGGGCGTTTTTGCTCAGCACAGGCCCAGAAGATAGCGGCACCAGAACCTCCAGCGCCAGGGCAGGGCCTTGTCCACCCGGACGGCGGCTGCCCGGGCGGCGGATACCGCCGCCTCCCGCTCGGTCTCCGTCAGGGTGTGGGGGCTGAATTTGGCCTTCTTGGCCAGCTCGAAGATGTCCTCCGGCGTCTCGCCGCCCCACCGCTCCAGCTTCTTCAGGTAGAGGTAGGCGGCAATGACCGCCCGGTTGGTGTTCTCCTGCCGGAAGCGCTTCTCCCGCCGGGCCCGGCCCAGAGCCCGGTTGGCGGGGAAGGCCAGAATTACCAGCACCGCAAGCAGAGGGATCAGGAGAATACGCAGGTCCAGGGACGCCGCTTCCTCCTCCGCCGCTGTGCCGGGCCCCTGGCTGGGGGTGGGGGTGGGGGCCGCGCTGGCCGAGGGCGCGGCGGTGGCGGTGGGCCTGGGAGTGGCGGTGGGTTTGGGGGTGACCGCCGCCGTGGCGGACTGGCCGGGGGTGCCCCCGGCGTAGGCGGGGGTGACCTCCACCGGCTCCCAGCCGTAGCCCTCCAGGTAGATTTCCACCCAGGCGTGGGCGGCGGAGTCGGGGACGCTGACCTTGCCGGAGTCGGGCACGTCCGCCACATACCCCGTCACATACCGGGTGGGGACCCCCAGATACCGCAGAATGAGTGCGGCGGCGGAGGCAAAGTGCATACAGTAGCCCTCATGGCTCTCGGTGAGGAAGTAGGATACAAAATCCTCCCCCTCCGGGGTGACGGCGGCATCGGGATTGTACTCCGCCGTATCTTCCAGATAGGCGGCCGTCAGCTCCGCCAGCAGCAGGGGGAGCTGGCGGTGGACCTGCTGGGAGCTGAGGGAGGTGGCCATCATATAATCCGTATACTGCCGGTACGGGCGGGCCTCCTCCTGGGGCTGGGAAAGCTGGTACGCCATGGCCCGTACCGCCGCCTCCACGGCGGCAAAACTCTCGTCCGGGATATCCAGATAGTTGGCATACACAAAGCTTTGGTAGCCCCGCTCCGCCTCCCGGACCTCCGCCGGCAGCTCCGCCTCACTGAGAGGGTCGCAGCCGGGCTGGATGTACACCGTGTGGGTCCACACGTCCTCCATCCGGGCCAGGCAGACATCGTTGACAAAGGCGGTGCCCCCCAGCTCTTCGGGCTGGGACAGAATGTGGTAGGGGACGTAGACATACCCCGGGTCGGCCCCCACGTTGCGCACGGTAAATTTGGCGTACTCCTTGTCGGGAAAGGCCTCCCGGTCCGCCAGGGCGGGGAAGTTCAGGGGCTGCCAGCCATCCAGGGAGAAAGAATGGTAGTAGACGCTGCTTGGTCCGGGAAGCGTCTCCTCCCCGTCCTGGGCGAACAGCTGGCCATAGACCTCCTCCTCCAGGGGGCCCCAGCTGCCGCCGTCATACACGGCGCTGGAGAAGCCCCGCAGGTAGATGCGCCCCCGCAAATCGGTCTCCACCTCCAGCACCGTGCGGCCGGAGAAGCCCAGGGGGCCGGCGTGGGACAGGTCCACCTCCCCGTCGGCGTTGGCCAGGCCGCCGCCGCTGCCGAACAGGCCGAAGGGGCCGTTCCCCTGGAACAGGGCGATATCCAGGTGGACAGCCCAGTTGTTGAAGCGGTCCAGGGCGTCGTCCGCCCACTGGGGGCGCTGGTAACTCTCCTGGGGCATGGCGGCGGTGAGCCCCGCCAGCAGCAGGGCTCCGGCGGGCAGCACCGCCAGGGTGAGCCGGGCGGCGCCTTTCCTGTCCTGCCGTCCCACCAGGGAGGCGAGGCCCATGGTGCACCACACCAGCAGCAGCGCACACAGGGGCAGCCAGGCGGGAGTGACCGAAATGCATATGGGGGCCAGGGGGAAGGGGAAGGTCACCCAGAAGGTGAGCCAGAAGGAGCGGAAGCGCTGGATGGTCAGCCCCAGCAGCAGGCTGAGGGGGAGCAGGGCCGCCAGCACCAGCAGGGTGGCGCCCATGGCCCAGACGGAGGGGGAAAGCTGGGCGATGGGCTCAATGTAGCCGTCCAATCCCAGGCTGGCGCAGAAGGTGTTCACCACCGCGCACCGCAGGGAAATCTCCCCCAGCACCAGCCAGTCCCACAGCTTCCATAGCCCCCAGGCCCACAGCCCGGAGACCAGGAGCAGGGGGAGGGCCCACCACCGGCGGGGGAGGGACCAGGTGAGCAGGCTCACCGCCGTGCACACCACGAAGCCCGCCACCAGCAGGATGGGATAGGTGCGCACGGAGAAGGCGGAGACGAAGGAGAGCACCGCCCCGTACAGGCAGAGGAAGAGCAGCACGCCGTCCCCCGCCAGCGAGGCGGGGGTGGGACGGAAGGGGGGGCGCCGGGGCCGGTTTTTCCGCTTGTTCATCGCCGGCCTCCTTTCACGTCCCGGGCGGTCACATGGAAGTGGAGGGGCTGCCCTGCGGAGGGGGGCAGCTTCAGCGCCCCGTCCAGAATGGAACGGCCCGTGAGGGGAGCCTCCAGGGAGAAGGCGGCATCCAGGCAGGCCAGCAGGCCCTGGCGGTCCCGCACCTGCTTGTCGGTCACCTCGCCGCTTACCGGCGCGGCCCACTGGATATGGTGGACCCGCCCCTTGTCCAGCAGCAGGCCGGACAGGGCATACAGCCGGTCAAAGACCTGGTCCAGCTCCTCCGGGGGGCCGAAGTGGTCGTAGGTCAGTACCACCTCCGCCTGCCGGGGCTCCAGGGTTTCCCGCACCACCAGCTCGTCCTTCTTGGAGGACAGCTTCCAGTGGATGGAGCGCAGGGAATCCCCCGCCCGGTACTCCCGCAGATCATAGTCCTCCCCCGGGCCGCCGCCGGGGCGGGGACGCAGCACCACCCCGCCGGAGCGGGGCGCCTCCAGCTCGTCGGGGGCCTCCGCCTGGGCGGGCTGGGGCAGAACCAGCAGGGCGCTCCGGGGCCTGCCGGGGAGGGGCAGGGGGAACAGACCCAGCAAATCCAGGGCCCAGGCCGCCTGCACCCCGCACACCAGCCGCCCGCAGTGGGAGGCGGGGAGGGCGAGGGGCAGCTCGGTCTCCCCCGGCTGGGGGGTGAGGCGGCAGCTCAGCCTGCCCTCCTCCCCGGTGAGCTGGTTGCGCCAGGTGAGGCGCACCTGTACCGGAGGGAGGGGAAGGGCGCTTTTCCGCTCCAGCCGGAGGGTAAACCGCCCTTCGCTCCCCCGGGGGATGTTTTCCCGGGGGGTGAGGCGGAGGGTGCTGCCCAGCAGGGCGGGGAGGGTGAGCAGCACCGAGAGCACGGGAAGGGCCAGCACCAGTACCAGGGTAAAGGTAGACAGGTAGAAGCGGAAGAAAATCTGAAAGACAATGGCCGCCGCCAGGAGGGCGGCGTAGGAAATCCGCCGGTGGAGCATGGCCTTACCGGACGGTGGGGGCGGAGACCTGCCGCAGGAGCTCCGCCGCCGGGTGGAAGCCCCCCTCCGCCTGGGCCCGGGGGGAGAGAATGAGCCGGTGGCTCACCACGTCGTCAAACACCAGGGACACATCCTCGGGATTGACATAGTCCCGCCCCAGAGTGAGGGCGGCGGCCTTGGCCATGGCCGTCAGGGCCAGGGAGGCCCGGGGACTGGCCCCCTGGACAATCATGGGGTGGGTGCGGGTGGCGTTGACCAGGCGCACAATATAGTCCAGAATCTCGTCGGAGACATAGACCTTGTCCGCCTGCTCCCGCAGCTGGCGCAGCCCGTCCAAATCCAGCACCCGCTCCACCTGCTCCAGGGGATTGCCCTGCTGCCGGCGGCGGACCATGTCCATCTCGTCGGCGGGGGCGGGGTAGCCGATGGACAGCCGCACCATGAACCGGTCCATCTGGGAGTCGGGGAGGGGCTGGGTGCCCGAGGCCCCCGCCGGGTTCTGGGTGGCGATGACCAGGAAGGGCTGGGGCACCGGGTGGGAGACCCCGTCCACCGTTACCTGCCCCTCCTCCATGGCCTCCAGCAGGGCGGACTGGGTGCGGCTGGTGGCCCGGTTGAGCTCGTCGGCCAGAAACAGGTTGCACAGCACCGCCCCCGGCTGGTACTCCATCTTTCCCGTCTCCTTGTTCAGCATGGAATAGCCGGTGACGTCGGAGGGCATGACGTCGGGGGTGAACTGCACCCGGTTGTACTGCAGGCTCAGGGCCTTGGAAAAGGCCAGAGCCATGGTGGTCTTGCCCACGCCGGGAATGTCCTCCAGCAGAATGTGCCCCCGGGCCAGAATGGCCAGCAGCACCTTGGCCAGCACCTCATCCTTGCCCACCACGGCCTTTTTGACCTGCGTGAGAATCTCCAAAATTACGTTGCTTGCGCTCATGGACGGCCCTCCTTTTCGGGTATGGTACTATTTTACCAAAGTACATCGTTATGTCAACAAAATTTCCGGCGGGGCAAAACCCGGAAAAAATCCCGGTAAACCCTTGCATGGCGGGACATTTTGTGGTATAGTACATACGATAGTAGTAGGTGTATGGTGAGAGTGGGGTTGCGGCTCCGCTCTTTCTTATTGAAAAAACGGGGCAAGGTATTTTCTGGAAGCCCCCGGCAAGGAGGCCGAGCATGGCGAAAATCACGGAGCTGGTGGCGTCTATGGCCGCTCCCATCGCGGAGGGGGCGGGCTGTTCCCTGTGGGACGTGGAGTATGTCCGGGAGGCGGGGGAGTGGTTCCTCCGGGTCTATATCGACAAGGCGGGCGGCGTGTCCATCGACGACTGTGAGGCGGTGAGCCGCCCCCTGTCCGACCAGCTGGATGAGGCCGATCCCATTGAGGGCAGCTACGTGCTGGAGGTCTCCTCCGCCGGAGCGGACCGGCCCCTGAAGAAGCCGGAGCATTTCGCGCGGTTCCTGGACGCCGAGGTGGAGGTGCGCCTTTACCGGGCCATGGAGGGCCGGAAGGATTACGTGGGAATTCTGAAGGGCTATGAAAACGGAGATGTGACCATTGAGACCGCCGCCGGGCCCCGTACCTTTGCCAAGAAGGACGTGGCCCAGGTGCGGCTGTATGTGCGGTTTTAAGGATTAAAGGAGAAGGATTATGCCGAAGAAGAACGCCAAGGTGCAGAAGTCCAACGAGCTGGACGGGGCGGAGTTTTTTGCCGCCATCAACCTCATTGAAAAGGAAAAGGGCATTCCCAAGTCCTACATGCTGGAGAAGATTACCCAGGCCCTGGTGTCCGCCTACAAGCGGGACCACGAGAGCGTGGGGGACAACGTGGTGGTGGAGGCCGACGAGGAGAAGGGCACCGTCCGCATGTTTGTCAAAAAGGACGTGGTGGAGGAGGTAGACAACCCCTGCACCGAAATGAGCCTGGAAATGGCCCGGAGCAAGCTGCCCCAGGCCCAGCTGGGAGACGTCATCCGCATCGAGATCAAGACCCGGGATTTTGGCCGCATTGCCGCCCAGACCGCCCGCCAGGTGATTATCCAGGGTATGCGGGAGGCCGAGCGGGGCATGATTTATGATGAGTTCTCCTCCAAGGAGCACGAGATCCTCACCGGCGTGGTCACCCGCATTGACCCCCGCTCCGGCGCCGCCAGCCTGCGCATCGGCTCCGGCAGCGAGGCCACCGAGGCCTTCCTGGCCCCCGGCGAGCAGGTGAAGGGAGAGAGCTATGTGGAGGGTATGCGCCTGCGGGTGTATGTGGTGGAGGTCCGCCGTTCCACCAAGGGCCCCCAAGTGCTCATCTCCCGCACCCACCCGGGGCTGGTGAAGCGGCTGTTCGAACTGGAGGTGCCCGAGATCTACGACGGCACCGTGGAGGTCAAGTCCATCGCCCGGGAGGCGGGCAGCCGCACCAAGTTGGCGGTGTGGTCCGCCGATGCCAATGTGGACCCCATCGGCGCCTGCGTGGGTCCCCGGGGCCAGCGGGTGAACAACATTGTGGAGGAGCTCAAGGGCGAGAAGGTGGACATCGTCAAGTGGTCCGAGGACCCCGCCGCGTATATTGCCGCCGCCCTGTCTCCCGCCGACGTCATCAGCGTGGACATCCACGAGGAGGGCAAGAGCTGCCGGGTGGTGGTGCCCGACGACCAGCTCTCCCTGGCCATCGGCAAAGAGGGCCAGAATGCCCGGCTGGCCGCCAAGCTGACAGGCTGGAAAATTGATATCAAGCCGGAATCCGCCCCCGCCGATGAGGAGGACGTGATTCTGGAAGATGAGGCGGAGCGCGAGGAATAAGCTCTGCGGGGGCGGTCTCCCAGGGTGAGGCTGGCCCTCATCGGGACCCGCCGCAGGCGGGACGGCGCTTGCGCCGCCCAAGCGTTTTGCCTGGGGCAAAACCTTGGTTCGGGGCAATTCAGTTGCCCCGAACAGAATGAAATCAGAGGCCTCCGCAAAAGGCAGTGCCTTTTGCGGAGCGGGCCAGAATGCCCGGCTGGCCGCCAAGCTGACGGGCTGGAAGATTGACATCAAGCCGGAATCCGCCCCCGCCGACGAGAATGGGGCGGATGAGGTCATTCTTGAGGACGGGGAATAAGCCCTCAAAGCGAAAAAATATGGAAGGGGGGGCAGAAGGATGCCCAAGAAGATACCCCTGCGCCAGTGTGTGGGCTGCCGGGAAATGAAGCCGAAGCCGGAGCTCATCCGGGTGGTGAAGAGCCCGGAGGGGGAGGTTTCCCTGGACTTCCGGGGGAAGAAGCCCGGCCGGGGGGCCTATGTGTGCCCCAACCCGGAGTGCCTGAAGAAGGCCCGGAAATCCCGGGCGCTGGAGCGGGCCTTTTCCGCCCCCCTGCCCGACGAGGTATACGCCGCCCTGGAAGAGCAGATGAAGGCGGGTGACCGGGATGGATAGTGTCCTGCACCTGCTGGGCATCGCCCGGAAGGCGGGCCGTGTGGAGGTGGGGGAGGAGCCGGTGGGCGCCGCCGCCCGGGCCCATCAGGCCAAACTCATTCTCACCGCCGCCGACGGGGCGGACAACAGCCTGCGCCGGGCGGCTCATTTCGGCGAGGCGGGCAAGGCCCCCGTGTTGCCCACGCCCTACACCAAGGGGGAGCTGGGGGGCACCGTGGGACGGAGCGCCTGCACCATGCTGGCTCTCACCGACGTGGGGCTGGCCGCCGCCATCGCGGAGAAGCTGGCCGCGGCCGATCCGGAACGCTGCGCCGCCGCGGCGGAGGAGCTGAAGGCGGCGGCGGGCAAAGCCCTCCAGCGGCAGAAGGAGCGCCGGGCCCACGAGAAGAACCTGCAGAAAAAGAAGCGCAAGCCCTGGGCACCGCCCCCGCCCAAGGGGGAGAAGCCGGCGGCTCCGGCCCAGAGGAAACCCTTTGCCCCAAAGGGCAAGCTGACCATCAAGAAGCAGCCATGAGCAGCCATGGCGTCAGGCATTGGAACAAGCGGGCTTGTTCCAATAAGAAAGCGCAGCGGAACCGCCGCGTTTTCCTATTGGCGCAAGCCGGACCAGTTGGAGGTGGCTTATTTGCTGAACAACAAGTATCGCGTGCATGAGGTGGCCAAGGATTTCAGCAGAAATTCCAAGGAAATCACCGATATTCTGACCAAATACGCGACGACCCCGAAAAACCATATGCAGCCCCTGGAGGACCGGGAGCTGTCCCTGATTTTTGAGTATCTCACCCAGCACAACCAGGTGGAGAGCATTGAGAGCATTTATGCCGATGTGTACCGCGAGCCCAAGCCCGCCCCCGCCCCCAAGGCGGAGGGGAAGGCGGCTCCGGCCCGGCAGCCCCAGCAGCAGCCCGCCAAGCCCGCCCGAAGCGAGGCGCCCGCCGCCAAGCCCGCGCCTCAGGCGGAGCAGCCCAAGCCCCAGCAGCCCCAGCAGCAGAGCCGTCCCGCCACCCGGGTGCCCGAGAAGAAGGTGGTGGACACCCGCAAGGGCGGCAACGTGAACCTGGAGAAGTACGACCAGCGGCTGGAGGATCTGGCCGCCGGCAAGACCAAGCAGATGCAGGGCGGAAAGCAGAAGTTCCAGGGCGGCAACAAGCGCAAGGGCGGCTTCCAGGGCGGCAACAAGCGCCGCCAGGAGGAGCAGGAGAAGATGCGCCGCCTCCAGCTGGAGATTGCCAAAAAGACCCCCCTCACTGTGAAGATTCCCGACGAAATCGGCGTGGGCGAGCTGGCCAGCCGGATGAAGAAGACCGGCGCCGAGGTGGTCAAGACCCTGATGAAAAACGGCGTCATGGCCTCCCTCAGCGACGTCATTGACTTTGACACCGCCGCCATCATCGCCGAGGAGCTGGGCTGCAAGGTGGAGCATGAGGTCATTGTCACCATCGAGGAGAAGCTCATCGACACCGCCGAGGACAAGGAGGAGGATCTGCTCCCCCGGGCTCCCGTGGTGGTGGTCATGGGCCACGTGGACCACGGCAAGACCTCCCTGCTGGACTATATCCGCAATGCCCACGTGGCCGCCGGCGAGGCCGGCGGCATCACCCAGCACATCGGCGCCTACCAGGTGGAGGTCCAGGGCAAGCTCATTACCTTCCTGGATACCCCCGGCCACGAGGCCTTTACCGCCATGCGGGCCCGGGGCGCCATGATTACCGACGTGGCCATCCTGGTGGTGGCCGCCGACGACGGCATCATGCCCCAGACCATTGAGTCCATCAACCACGCCAAGGCGGCCAACATTCCCATTATCGTGGCCATCAACAAGATGGATAAGCCGGAGGCCAATC
>CALWOL010000098.1 GCA_944383135.1 uncultured Flavonifractor sp. | reverse complement strand
AGGCCAGGGAGGCGCCCAGGATGGCGTTGGCGCCCAGCTTGGTCTTGTTGGGGGTGCCGTCCAGCTCGATGAGGGCCTTGTCGATGGCGGTCTGGTCCAGCACGTTCATGCCCACCAGGCACTCGGCAATTTCGGTGTTCACATTCTTCACGGCAGTGAGCACGCCCTTGCCCATGTAACGGCTCTTGTCGCCGTCCCGCAGCTCGCAGGCCTCATAGATGCCGGTGGAAGCGCCGGAGGGCACGGCGGCCCGGCCAACGGTACCGTCTTCCAGATAGACCTCCACCTCAACGGTGGGGTTGCCGCGGCTGTCCAGAATCTCACGGCCCAGCACGTCAACGATCTCGATGATCTGCTTCATGGTTCAAACTCCTTTCATATTCACGGCGGGAACAGGCCCCGCCGCGCAGGGGGAATGGTGTGTGGGGGGCGGGCACGCTGCCCGCCGGAGCAATATTTGGTACGGCGGAGTTCCGCCGGATACCGCGCGCTGTGACCCGTCCGTCCTCAGTTGAGAATCAGGGTCTCCCCGTCCATTTCAGACGGCTTCTCCAGGCCCATCAGATCCAGCATGGTGGGGGCGATGTCGGCCAGGCGGCCGTCCCGCAGCTTCACGTCGGCGCCCACAATGTAGAAGGGTACCAGATTGGTGGTGTGGGCGGTATAGGGGGTGACCCCGTCCTCGTCCAGCATCCGGTCGGCGTTGCCGTGGTCGGCGGTGATGAGGGACACGCCGCCCATTTTGGTGGTGGCCTCCACCACCTTGCCCACGCCGGCGTCCACGGCCTCCACGGCCTTCACCGCGGCGTCAAACACACCGGTATGGCCCACCATGTCGCAGTTGGCGAAGTTGAGGATGATGACATCATATTTGCCGCTCTCAATGCGGCGCACCGCCTCCTCTGTGACCTCGGGGGCGCTCATCTCGGGCTGCAAATCATAGGTGGCCACCTTGGGGGAGGGGATGAGGCAGCGGTCCTCCCCGGGGAACACCTGCTCGGCGCCGCCGTTGAAGAAGAAGGTCACGTGGGCATACTTCTCCGTCTCGGCAATGCGCAGCTGGGTGTAGCCCTGGCGGGCAATGTACTCGCCGAAAATATTCACCAGCTCGTGGTGGGGGAAGGCGATGAGCACGTTGGGCATGGTGGCGTCGTACTCGGTGGTGCACACGTAGGTCACGGGGAAGTAGCCGTGCTTCCGCACCACGTCGTTGAAGGCGGGGTCCACAAAGCAGCGGGTGATCTCCCGGGCCCGGTCGGGGCGGAAGTTCATAAAGATGATGGAGTCGCCCTCCTTCACCTTGCCGTCCTTTGTGCATACGATGGGCTCCACAAACTCATCGGTAACCCCGGCGTCGTAGGACTTCTGCACGCCGTCCACCGGGTCGGCGTTCTCGGTGCCCACGCCCAGGACAATGGCGTCATAGGCCCGCTGAAGACGGTCCCACCGCTTGTCCCGGTCCATGGCATAGAAACGGCCCATCACAGTGGCCACCTGGCCCACGCCCAGCTCCCTGCACTTGTTCACCAGCTGCTCCACATACTCCTTACCGGAGGCGGGAGGGACGTCCCGACCGTCCAGGAAGCAGTGGACAAACACCTTGTGCAGGCCCCGGCGCTTGGCCAGCTCCAGCAGGGCGAAGATGTGGGTGATGTGGCTGTGGACGCCGCCGTCGCTGAGCAGGCCGAACACGTGCAGCGCCCCGTCCCGCTCCTTGCAGTCGTCCATGGCCTCCAGATAGGCCTCATTCTCAAAAAAGCTGCCGTCCTGAATGGCCTTGGTAATCCGGGGCAGGTCCTGGAACACCACCCGGCCGGCGCCGATGTTGGTATGCCCCACCTCGGAGTTGCCCATCTGCCCCTCGGGCAGGCCCACATCCATGCCGGAGGCCGCCAGCTTGCAGCCGGGGTTCTCGGCAAAGATTTTGTCCAGGTTGGGGGTGTGGGCGGCGGCGATGGCGTTGCCGGTCGTGTCGATCCGCAGGCCAAAGCCGTCCATAATGATGAGGGTAGTCGGTGTTTTACTCATACGTTACCTCTTGCTCTCTGCCAGCTTCGCCGTCTTACTCCTGGTTGGCAGCGTTGATGATCTCCACGAAGTCGGGGGCCTTCAGGGAGGCGCCGCCGATGAGGCCGCCGTCCACGTCGGGCTGAGCCAGCAGCTCGTGGGCATTCTTGGCGTTCATGGAGCCGCCGTACTGGATGGTGACGGCCCGGGCCACACGGGCGCCGTACAGCTTGCGCACCACGGTGCGGATGGCCTCGCACACCTCACCGGCCTGCTCGGCAGTGGCGGTCTTGCCGGTGCCGATGGCCCAGATGGGCTCGTAGGCAATCACCACGTGACGCATCTTGTCGGCGGGCACGCCGGACAGGGCGGCCTTCACCTGGTAGGAAATGAGGTCCATGGTGACCCCCAGCTCCCGCTGCTCCAGGCTCTCGCCCACGCACACGATGGGGTACAGGCCGGCCTCCAGGGCGGCGTGCACCTTCTTGTTCACGGTGAAGTCGGTCTCGTTGTAGTACTGGCGGCGCTCGGAGTGGCCGATGATGACATACTTCACGCCGATCTCCTTGAGCATCTCGGGAGAAACCTCGCCGGTGAAGGCGCCGTGGGACTCATAGTGGCAGGTCTCGGCGCCGATGGCCACCCGGGACTCCTTAAACAGCCGCACGGCGGCCTGCAGGTTCACGGAGGGCACGCACAGTACCACCTCGCACCACTTGGGCTTGCCGATGAGGGGCTTGAGTTCCTCGGCAAAGGCGCGGGTCTCGGAGAGGGTCTTGTTCATCTTCCAGTTGCCGGCGATGATGGTCTTACGATATCTTCTGTTCATCGGTGTTCCTACCTCTTTCTTCCAATCTTAAATTATATGGTATGAAATGAAATCAGTTTGGTTGTTTTAGGCGTCCAGCAGGCAGGCCACGCCGGACTCGTCGGCACATGCGCCGCATCCCTCGCTTCCCCGCACACGGGAAAGCTCCCTCGCTCTGCTGTGCCTCCTCTCCCCACAAAAGCCGCTGCGCTGGGCTTTTGCGGGGACCCCGGGAGCTGCCCGGAGCAAGATCAGGCGTCCAGCAGGCAGGCCACGCCGGGCAGCTCCTTGCCCTCCATGAACTCCAGGGAGGCGCCGCCGCCGGTGGAGATGTGGGTCATCTTGTCGGCATAGCCCAGCTGCTGCACCGCGGCCGCGCTGTCGCCGCCGCCGATGATGGTGATGGCATCGCTCTTGCTCAGGGCCTCGGCCACAGCCTTGGTGCCGGCGGCGAAGGCGGGGAACTCAAACACGCCCATGGGGCCGTTCCAGATAACGGTGCCGGCGTCCTTCACCGCCTCGCTGTACGCGGCGATGGCCTTGGGGCCGATGTCCATGCCCATGCAGTCGTCGGGGATGTTCATGCTGTCCACGGTGATGGGCTCGGCGTCGGCGGAGAACTCCTTGGCGCACACGGTGTCCTCGGGCAGCAGCAGCTTCACGCCCTTGTCGGCGGCCTTCTTCATCATGTCGTTGCAGTAATCCAGCCAGTCTTCCTCCAGCAGGGACTTGCCGATGGAGCCGCCCTGGGCCTTCAGGAAGGTGTAGGTCATGCCGCCGCCGATGATGATGGTGTCGGCAATCTCCAGCAGGTTGTTGAT
>CALWOL010000097.1 GCA_944383135.1 uncultured Flavonifractor sp. | reverse complement strand
GGTACACTTTCTCCAGCGACTTCGGCCCCGGAACCTTTGTGTGCGCCGGCGGCCAGGTGGACGAGGAGGCCGGCGCCGCCCTGCTGTGGACGGACACGCGGGGGGACGGCACCCGGGTGGAGCTGCTCCTGGGGCGGGACGGGGAAAACTGGCACATCCGCGCCCACCGAAACACCGCCGATGACCTTCTGCTGGAGCTGCTGGCCGGGTTGGAGGGGACGGATATCGGCTCTGTGAGCTGGTACGGGTCCAACCAGGAGCCCGATGCCGGGATGTTGGCCACCCTCCTCCGGGAGGGGGCGGAGCGCTCCGTCCCAGCCCCGACGGACGCCCCCTACGCCACCACCGTCTGGTCCCTGGACTGCTACCTGGCCCCGGCGGGGCAGGATACCTACTCCGGCGACGATGCCCTCCACCTCACCGCCGGGCTGGCGGAAAACGTGGTGGAGGTGTTCAGCGGGGGCAGCCTGCCCGGCGGCCGGGTGTGGCTGGAGAGCGAGGAGCTCTACCAGCTCCTGCGCACCAGCAATGACCCCCCGGCGGACCTGCTGCCCGCCCCGTCCGCCTACGCCCCCTATCAGGAGGCCATCGCCGCCCATCTGGACGGGGTGTGCGCCAGGGCCTGGGAGGGGCGGTACACCGGCTGGGACATCGTGGAATTCGCCCGGGAGGACGGCTGGACGGGCTTTTCCGACGGGACCACTCTGGAGGTCTGGTTCGTTCGGAGCGCCTTCCGGGCGGAGCCGGCGGAGGAAGCCCTTCAAATGCTGGCCGGGGGCATGTACGTGGACAGCCAGCTGCGGGCCTACGGGCTGGACAGCGCCCCCCTCCTGCTGGTGGCCGTGCCCGCCGGGGGAGAGCCCTTCCCCCTGGCCTTCGTCCCCTGGGACTGGTGGGAGGGCCTGCCCCTGGCCGGAGTGGACAGCCTGGAGGCGGCCCTTCCCCTCATCGCCCAGGCCGGGGAGCTCACCGCCCAGGGGGCTGAATTGTAAACATTTCTTGAATCCCCTTGCAAATTTTCATGCGAAGTATTATGATAGCGTTAGCACTCAGGAGTCAAGAGTGCTAACGCTATGCTTTTCAAAAACGTTTTGATATAGGAGGCATCCACAGTATGGCGAAAAAGCAATTTAAGGCGGAATCCAAGCGGCTGCTGGATTTGATGATCAACTCCATCTACACCCACAAGGAGATTTTCCTGCGGGAAATCATCTCCAACGCCAGCGACGCCATGGACAAGCTGGCCTACAAGGCCCTCACCGACGACAAGGTGGCGGTGGACCGCTCGGCGCTGAAAATCACCCTCACCCCGGACCAGATTGCCCGCACCCTCACCATCAGCGACAACGGCATCGGCATGACGAAGGAGGAGCTGGAGAGCAACCTGGGTACCATTGCCCGCAGCGGCTCCCTCCAGTTCAAGGAGGAGATGGCCAAAAGCGAAAAGGCTGAGGGGGACACCACCGACATCATCGGCCAGTTCGGCGTGGGCTTCTATTCCGCCTTCATGGTGGCCGACCACGTCACCGTCACCTCCAAGGCCTACGGCTGTGACGAGGCCTTCTGCTGGGCGTCCGACGGGGCCGACGGCTACACCATCACCCCCTGCGAGAAGGAGGGCGTGGGCACCGACATCGTGCTCCACATCAAGCCCAACACCGAGGAGGAGCACTACGACGAGTATCTGGAGCAGTACCGGCTGGCCGATCTGGTGAAGAAGTACTCCGACTATATCCACTACCCCATCGTCATGCTCATGCACAAGTCCCGCCAGAAGCCCCGTCCGGAAGACGCCGGGGAGGACTACAAGCCGGAGTGGGAGGATTATGACGAGTGGGAGACCCTCAACTCCATGGTACCCCTGTGGCAGCGGCCCAAGGCCCAGGTGAAGCCGGAGGAGTACAACCAGTTCTATCAGGAGAAGTACGGCGACTGGGAGGACCCCCTGAGCGTCATCCACATGGCCGCCGAGGGCATGGTGGAGTACAAGGCCATGCTGTACCTCCCCGCCCACGCCCCCTACGACTTCCACACCCGGGAGTATCAGAAGGGTTTGCAGCTCTACTCCTCCGGGGTGCTCATCATGGACAAGTGCGCCGACCTGCTGCCCGACCACTTCCGCTTCGTCAAGGGCGTGGTGGACTCCCAGGACTTCTCCCTGAACATCTCCCGTGAGATGCTCCAGCACACCCGGCAGCTGAAAATCATCGCCACCAACCTGGAAAAGAAGATCAAGGCCGAGCTGCTGCGGCTCCAGAAGGAGGAGCGGGAGAAGTACGAGACCTTCTGGAAGGCCTTCGGCCTCCAGCTGAAGGTAGGGGTGGTGTCCGACTACGGCGCGCACAAGGAACTGCTCCAGGATCTGCTGCTCTTCTTCTCCTCCAAGGAGGGCAAGCTCACCTCCCTGGCGGAGTACAAGGAGCGGATGCCGGAGGACCAGAAGTATATCTACTACGCCTGCGGCGAGGACGCCGGGCAGCTTGCCAAGCTGCCCCAGGCCGAGCGGATTCGGGACAAGGGGTACGAAATCCTCTACCTCACCGACGAGCCCGACCAGTTCGTCATCAACGCCCTGGGGGAGGTGGACGGCAAGGCCTTCAAGTCGGTGGACGACGACGACGCCCTGCCGGAGAGCGACGAGGAGAAGGCCGAGCTGGAGAAGCAGGCGGAGAAGAGCCGCGACGTGCTGGACTTTCTGAAGGAGACCCTGGGAGAGGAAATCAAGGAGGCCCGGGTGTCCAAGCTTCTCAAGACCGGCGCGGTGTGCCTCACCGCCGACGGCCCCATCACCCTGGAGATGGAGAAGTATTTCCAGAAGATGGACCCGGAGCACGCCGGGGAGATGAAGGCCCAGCGGGTGCTGGAGCTCAACCCCCAATCCCCCGCCTTTGCCGCCCTGAAGCGGGCAGTGGCGGAGGACAGGGAGCTGGCGGCCAAGTACGCCAGGCTGCTCTACGCCCAGGCCCAGCTCATCGCCGGCCTGCCTCTGTCCGACCCGGCGGGATACACCGAGCTGGTGTGCTCCCTGATGCAGTAACGCCAGATACAAGCGGAGCCCCCCGGACCGTTTTGGTCCGGGGGGCTCTCGGTTTGTTTACATCTTTTCCGGGGCGGTGACGCCGATGAGGCCCAGGCAGTTGGCAATGACTGCCCGGACGGTGTCCGCCAGCTTCAGCCGGGCGGCAAGCACGTGGGGCTCCTCCCCCTTGATGCGGCAGGCGTTGTAGAACCGGTGGAAATCGCCGGCCAGGGTGATGAGGTAGCGGTTGACGTGGGAGGGGTCATAGTCCCGGGCGGAGAGGCGGATGGTCTCCGGCAGCTGGGACAGGGTCTTGATCAGGGCCTTCTCCTCCGCCGTGGCAAGCAGGGCGGCATCCACGGAGGCGGCGTCGGGCACCAGGTCCCCCTCCTCCGCCAGGCGGCTCACCAGGGAGCAGATGCGGGCATGGGCGTACTGGACATAGTACACCGGGTTGTCGGAGTCCTGCCGCACCGCCAGGTCCAGGTCAAAGTCCAGAGCGGAGGTGGAGGAACGGGAGTTGAAGAAGAACCGGGCGGCGTCCACGCTCACCTCGTCCAGCAGGTCCCGCAGGGCGATGGCCTTGCCGGAGCGCTTGGACATGCGCACGGGCTGGCCGTCCTGGAGCAGGTTCACCAGCTGCATCAGCACCACGATGAGCCGGTGGGAGCCGTCCAGGCCCAGGCCGTCCAGGGCGGCCTGCAGCCGGGCCACGTGGCCGTGGTGGTCCGCGCCCCAGATGTTGATGGCCTTGGAGAAGCCCCGTTTCTCCAGCTTGTTGCGGTGGTAGGCGATGTCGGCGGCGAAGTAGGTGTAGAAGCCGTTGGCCCGGCACAGCACGTCGTCCTTCAAATCCAGCTTGTCCACCTGCTCCTGGGTCTTGCCCTCGGCCAGGAACTTCTGCTTGAGCAGGGCGGTGGTGTTGAGCCACAGGGCCCCGTCCTTCTCGTAGGTCCAGCCCTTGTCCGCCAGCAGCCCCACCGTCTCGGCCACGTAGCCGGAGCTGTGGAGGCCGGACTCCAGGAACCACTCGTCGTACTCAATCTGATACCGGCGCAGATCGGCCTTCATCTTGGGAATGTTCACCGACAGGCCGTACTCCGCCATGGCCGCCTGCCGCTCCTCCTCCGGCTTGTCCTTCCAGGAGGGACCGTGCTGGTCATAGAAGGCCTGGGCCAGCTCCTTGATGTCGTCCCCGTGGTAGCCGTCCTCGGGAAAGGGGTAGTTCTCCTCCCCCAGCACCAGCTGGAGGTACCGGGCGTCGATGGACATGGCGAACTTGTGAATCTGGTTGCCGGCGTCGTTGACGTAGAACTCCCGCCACACGTCGTAGCCCGCCCGCTCCAGCACGGCGGCCAGGGCGTCCCCCAGCACGCCGCCCCGGGCGTTGCCGATGTGCATGGGGCCGGTGGGATTGGCGGAGACAAACTCCACCATCACCTTTTCCCCCCGGCCCTCGTCCACCGCGCCGTAGGTGTTCCCCTCGGCCTGGATGTCACGGAGGACCTCCCCATACCACTTGCTGCCCAGGGTGAAGTTGAGAAAGCCGGGGCCGGCAATCTCCACCTTGTCAAAAAAGGTGCCCGCCAAATCCAGGTGCTCCACAATGGTCTGGGCAATCTGCCGGGGGGCCTTGCGGAGAGCCTTGGCCCCCGCCATGGCGAAGGAGGAGGCGTAGTCCCCGTGGGTGGGGTCCTTGGGAATCTCAATGGTGGCCTTTACCTCCGCGCCGGCGGGCAGCAGCCCCGCCGCCGCCGCCTTTTCATAGGCAGCCTGGGTCAGCTGGGCGACCTGCTCCCGGGCCGCCTGAATCATATTGGACATCTGCTATCACCATCACTTTTCTTCGTATTTCCTTGCTCCGCGTCAGCCCGCTTACTGCTTAATGGTCAGGCTCTTCTGCCGCACCTGGATGCGGAAGAGATTCTCCCCCGCCACCGCGTGGTCAATCTCAATGGCATAGTCAATTTCAATGCTGCCGCCGGCGGCGTTCAGCTCCGTCCGCATCTTCCTGGTGTTGATGCCCACCGCCAGGGCGCCGTAGGGGGTGTTGTACATGGACAGGTGCCGCCGTCCCTCCTGAAACACCATCTGGGAATTCACTTCCCCGATGCGCAGCAGAGTTACCCGGTCCCGCTCGATCTGGAAGGTGGTGAGGGTACCCTCCAGGCCGGTCAGCTCACTCTCCTGATAGCTCAGGGTGTAGCCGTCCTCCCCGTCAGGCTGAAGGCAGCCCTCGGTCACCAGTTCAATGGTCTCCGCCTCGGCCTGCTCATAGCTCTGCCTGCCCTGGATAGAGATAATTACGTTGTTTTCCATGTTGTCCTGTACCTCGTACCTGTATGGCTGCAAATTGCAAAATATTATACCTGAACCGCTCCAAAATGTAAAGGGGGCGGACTTAATATCGGCTGATATCCACCTGACCCACCGCCGACTCGGCCACCTCCCACCCCAGGAAGATGGAGGCCAGGTGGGAGAAGTCCGCCTGCCGGTCACTGACAAAGTAGCGGTACCGGCCCTCCGCCGCCGGAGAAAGGGCGTCCCCCCGGCTCAGGGCCTCCGCCACCGCCCGGGCTCCCTCCGCCCCGGCGTTGATCAGCCGCACCTGGGGGCCCATATAGGCGGCGATGACCTCCTCCAGCAGGGGATAGTGGGTACAGCCCAGCACCAGAGTGTCCACCCCCGCCTCCTTCAGGGGGGCCAGATACTCCGCCACCATCGTCTCGATGACGATATCCCCCCGCCGGAACCGGCCGTTTTCCACCAGGGGCACAAACAGCGGGCAGGGCTGGGCCAGCACCCGGGCCCCGGGATTCTCCTGGCGGATGAGCCGCTCATAGGCGCCGCTGCGGATGGAGGCCTGGGTGCCGATGAGGCCGATTGTTCCGTTGCGGGTGGCCCGGGCGGCGGCCTGGGCCGCCGGGGCCACCACCCCCAGCACCGGCATGGGATTCTCCGCCGCCAGCACCTCCAGGGCGGTGGTGGACACGGTGCCGCAGGCGATGACGATGGCCTTCAGGTCAAAGGTGCGCAGAAAGGCCACGTCCTGCCGGGCATACTTTACAATGGTTTCCGCCGAGCGGCTGCCGTAGGGCACCCGGCCGGTGTCCCCGAAATAGACAATCTCCTCCCCGGGGAGCAGCTGGTGCAGCTCCCGCACCGTGGTCAGTCCCCCCAGGCCGGAGTCAAATACGCCGATGGCTCGTTTGTCCAAAACCATCCCTCCTACGTGGTGTTGCTTCGCATCTATTCATAATATGCGAAACGCCGCCATAAAGCAAGGACATTTCCGCCGAAATTCCCGGAAAAAACCGCCGCCGCCCCGTCTTTTTTCTCCGCCCGGTTTGACATTTCCGCCGCGCTGATTATAATAAGATATATGGAGTCCCCTCCGGGGCTCCCAGTCACGACAGCGAGGAGGTACCCGCAATGAAGCTGGAGCTGACGACCAGGCAATTCCGCCGCCTGCTGGACATGGCGTATATCGGAAACTGGATTTTGAATTCCACCCGGGGAGATGATCGCTTCCGGGATTATGATGAGGTGGAGAGCCTGCTTTTTGCCAAAGCCCGGGAGGAGGGCATGACCACTCTGGCCGAGGACTGGCAGGGCGAGGTGGTGCCCTCCCGGGCCTTTGCCGAGGGCGGCATCCATGAGGCCATTATGGAATATGAAAATAATGTGTTTTTTGACATCCTGGCGGAGGATCTGGCCCGCCGGGACATGGATGACGCTCCCATTGACGAGAGCAATTATGATGAGCTCACCAGCCGCATCGACGCCTATATCGCGGAATTCGAACAGCACGGCACCGACAATATTTTGGTGGACAGCGATCAGCTGTGACCATCAGACAGGGGAGGACCCCCGGCCTTTGGCCGGGGGTCCTCCCCTCAGCCTGTCGAAAAAGTCCAGCAAAAGCTGGGCTTTTTCTTTCATAAGAGGTAAAATAAGTAGCAGGTGGTGAAAAAGATGCTGGAACGAGGGAAGATGGACCGTAATGTGGTAGAGATGGTGGA
>CALWOL010000096.1 GCA_944383135.1 uncultured Flavonifractor sp. | reverse complement strand
ACGCCGATGGCGGGGCCGTGGGATTCCCCGAATATCATGTGCCGCATGTCAGCTTTCCTCCCAAACTGCTGTAATCCTCCCAGAAGCCCGGGTAGGACTTTTTTACGCACTCGGCGCCGGTAATGGTCACCGGGCCTTGGCACCGGATGGCGGCGACGGCCGCCATCATGGCGATGCGGTGGTCGTTGTGGCCGGAGACGGTGACGCCCCCCGCCAGCCGGTCTTTCCCCAAAATCACCAGGTGGTCCGCAAATTCCTCCACCCGGCCGCCCAGGGCGTTCAGCACCTCCGTCACCGCAGCCAGCCGGTCGCTCTCCTTGAGGCGCAGCCGGGCGGCGTTGACGATACGGGTGGTCTCCCCCGCCCGCAGGGCCGCCATGGCCGCCAGAGGGGGCACCAGGTCGGGGCACTGGCTCACGTCCAGCTCCGCCGGCCCCTTCCCCAGCAGCGTCTCATAAAAGGCGTCGATGGCCCGGTCTCCCTGGGCGGAAGCCCCGTTCAGTCCGGCCAGGTCCACCGGGCAGCCCGCGAAGCGGGCGGCGTACCAGAAGGCGGCGTTGGACCAGTCGGCCTCAATGACTACCTCCCGGGCCCGGTACCTCTGGCCGCCCGGCACCCGGAAGGTCCGGTCCCCGTCGTACTCCGCCCGCACCCCGAACTGCGCCAGGGCGCCCAGGGTCATGTCGATATACCCCCGGGATTCCAGGGGAGTGGTCAGCAGAATCCGGCTCTCCCCGTCCAGCAGGGGCAGGGCGTACAGCAGGCCGGTGACAAACTGGGAGGACACGTCCCCCGGCAGGGCATAGTCTCCCGGCGTCAGCCGCCCCCGCACCGTCAGGGCGCCGTCCTCCCGCTCCCAGGCAATGCCCTTCTCCCGAAAGATGGCGAAATAGGGCTCCTGGGGCCGCTCCATCAGCCGGCCCCGGCCGGTGAAGCGCCCGCCGCCCCGGAGAGCCAGGGCCACCGGGATGAGAAAGCGCAGGGTGGAGCCGCTCTCCCCGCAGTCCAGCTCGGGCAAATCCTCCCCCGGCGCTTTCAGGGCGGCCATGCACCGGAGGGTGGCGTCAATGTCCTGGGAGTGGGCCAGGTTTTCAATCCGGCTCTCCCCCGCCCCCAGAGCGGCGGCGATGAGCACCCGGTGGGCCTGGGACTTGCTGGCGGGGGGCGTGATGGTCCCCGCCAGGGGACCCGGCGTGATGGTTACGTTCATACCAGCTCCTCCAGCAGCGTCTGCTTGGACATCCTGCGGGGTACCGCCCGGCCCAGCTCCTCCAGCAGGATGAGGGAGATCTCCGCCCCCGCCCCCTTCTTGTCCAGGCCGATGGCGGCGGCGTATTCCTCCGCCGTGCAGGAGATTGCGGTGGGCAGGCCCAGGGGGGTCAGCGCCCCGGCAATCGCCTCCGCCGTCCCGGCGGGGGTGAGCCCCAGCTTCTCCCCCAGCCCGGCGGCCCGCACCATGCCGGCGGCCACCGCCTGGCCATGGGTCCAGGTCTCATAGTGCCCCGCCAGCTCATAGGCGTGGCCCAGAGTGTGGCCGAAGTTCAAAAGCATCCGTCTGCCCGTGTCCCGCTCGTCCTCTTCCACTACTTTTCGTTTTAAATCACAGCATTGATACAAAATGTATTCAATTTCTTCCATGAGCCGGGCCCGGTTGGGCCGCTGGGCCAGGAAGGCAAAAAAGGCCCTGTCGAAAATGCAGCCGTATTTCAGCACCTCCGCCATGCCGTCGGCGAAGGTGGCATCGCTTAAGGTGTCCAGGGTGTCCGGGTCCATGAGCACCAGGCGGGGCTGCCAGAAGGCCCCGGCCAGGTTCTTGCCGTGGTCCAGGTCAATGGCCACCTTTCCCCCCACGGAGGAGTCCACCTGGGAGAGGAGGGTGGTGGGAATCTGGATAAAGTCCACCCCCCGTAGGATGGTGGCGGCGGCGAAGCCCGCCAAATCCCCCACCACGCCGCCGCCCAGGGCCACCACGGCGTCGGCGCGGGTGAGGCCGAAGGCCATCATCTCCTCCCACAGCCGGGCCAGCCGGTCGGCGCACTTGGCGCTCTCCCCGGCGGGGACGGTGTGAATCGCCGCGGAAAAGCCGGCGGCCGCCAGGCTCCGCTCCAGCCGGGCCCCATAGAGGGGGCCCACGTTGGAGTCGGTGACCACGAACAGCTTGTCCGCCCGGGGCAGCACCGCCCGGCAGGCCGCCCCCGCCCGGTCCAGCAGGCCCCGGGCAATCTGAATTTCATAGCTCCGCCCCGGCAGGGACACGGTGAGGGTTTTCATGGCTGTCTCGTCCTTTCCGCAGCATCGTAACCGGGCGGGCGCGAATGCCCGCCCCTACGGTCTTTTATTTTATCAGGGTTTTCCCCACCAGGTCAACCAGGGCGCTCACCTTCCCCATCAGATGGCCGAATTTCTCCGGGGTGAGGGACTGCTGGCCGTCGCACTTGGCATGGGCGGGGTCGTTGTGGACCTCGATGATGAGGCCGTCCGCTCCGGCTGCCACGGCGGCCATGGCCAGGGGCTCCACCATCCAGTACATGCCGGCGGCGTGGGAGGGGTCCACAATCACGGGCAGGTGGCTCATCTGCTTGATGGCGGGAATGGCGGACACGTCCAGGGTGTTGCGGGTATAGGTCTCGAAGGTGCGCACCCCCCGCTCGCAGAGGATGACGTTCTCGTTGCCCTCGCTCATAATATATTCGGCGGACATAATCCACTCCTCGTAGGTGTTGGACAGGCCCCGCTTGAGGAGGATGGGCTTGCTCATCTTGCCCACCTCCTTGAGCAGCTCAAAGTTCTGCATATTCCGGGCGCCCACCTGGACCACGTCCACCTCCCGCTCAAAGAGGTCGGCCATCCGGGGGTCCATAATCTCGGTGACGATGGGCAGGCCGGTCTTGTCCCGGGCCTCCATGAGCAGGTCCAGGCCGGAGGTGCCCATGCCCTGGAAGGAGTAGGGGGAGGTGCGGGGCTTGAAGGCGCCCCCCCGGAGCAGGGCCGCGCCGGAGGCCTTCACATCCTCCGCCACGGCGCAGATCTGCGCCTCGCTCTCCACCGAGCAGGGGCCGGCGATGACGGAAAAGCTGCCGCCGCCGATTTTGGCCTTCCCCACGCTGACCACCGTGTCCTCCGGGTGGAACTTGCGGTTGGCCTTCTTGTAGGGCTCCTGCACCCGCATGACCCGCTCCACGTGGGGATTGATGGAGATTTTGTCCATATCCACGGCGGTGGTGTCACCCACCAGGCCCAGAATGGTGCAGCCGATGCCGTTGGTGATGCCCACCTCCAGATCCATCTGCTTGAGCTTGGCCACCAGGGCGTCAATGTCCTGCCTGCTGGTGCCCGGCTTCATTACGACTACCATAAGTTTCCTCCTCCTTGCAATAAAAAGGGCGCTCATTGATGAACTCAATGAGCGCCCCCAGACTTACCAGGTTCCACAGGGTCCCAAAAGGGCCCCGCCCATTTCCTTCATCCCTCTGTTTTCTCCATGCCAAAAAAGCCGGCGCCCATAAATCGAGCCCAGCCAAAGGAAAACAGGAAGGATGCAGTTGTGAGGCTTCGATTGTCCATGTTGAAATCCCTCACAATAACAGGTTGGTGACATTATAAACCCATCATTTTTCAATTGCAACCGGGATTTTTCACAAGAATAAACCGGACTGCCGCAGGTTTTTGCGGCAGTCCGGTATCCGGTTTCCCCTTAATAGGCCACACCCCAATACACCATGTGCTTGGCGGGCCTGCCGCAGACGGGGCACACGTCCCCCAGGTGCTCCTGCTCCAGGGGAATGCAGCGGGAGGACACCCCGGCCAGCTCCTTCATCTTGAGCTCGCAGGCCTCGTCCCCGCACCACATGGTCTTGGCGAAGCCGCCCTGGGCGGCCATCTTCTCCCTGACCTCCTCCACGGTGGAGCAGGCGTAGGTGTTCTCCTCCAGGTTGCGCTTGGCCTTGTCGTACAGGCCCTGCTGCACCGCGTCCAGCATGGCCTGGACGGTCTCCTCAATGTTGTCCAGGGAGACAAAGCACTTCTCCCCGTTGTCCCGGCGGACCAGCACACACTGGTTCTTCTCCATGTCCTTGGGGCCCATCTCCAGGCGCAGGGGCACGCCCTTCATCTCGTACTCCGCGAA
>CALWOL010000095.1 GCA_944383135.1 uncultured Flavonifractor sp. | reverse complement strand
AGGTGGAGGCCGGCATCCCCGAGGATGACCCCCGCAACCCCGCCACCATCGCCGACAACGTGGGCGACAACGTGGGCGACGTGGCCGGCATGGGCGCCGACCTGTATGAGTCCTATGTGGGCTCCATTCTGGCCACCTTCGCGCTGGGCGCCTCCGCCTACGCCGCGGAGGGCATGACCTGGAACGCCATGCTCCTGCCTCTGGTCATCGCCGTGGTGGGCGTTATCTGCTCCGTGCTGGGCACCTTCCTCATCCGCACCCGGGAGGACGCCACCCAGAAGTCCCTGCTGGCCACCCTCCGCAAGGGCACCTATACCGCCGCCGTGCTGGCCGCCATCATCGGCGCCCCGGTGACCTACTTCATCATGGGCTCCTGGGGTCCCTATATCGCCATCCTGGCCGGCCTGATTGCCGGCTGCGCCATCGGCTATTTCACCGAGTACTACACCTCTGATACCTACAAGCCCACCCAGGGTCTGGCCGATTCCACCGAGACCGGCGCCGCCACCACCATTATCGGCGGCATCTCTCTGGGTATGCTGTCCACCGCCGCGCCCATCGTCATCATCGGCATCGCCATCATCGTCTCCTTCCTGGCGGCCGGTGGCTCCCTCACCACCGGCGGCGAGGGCTATGACCTGCTCTTCTCCAAGGGCCTGTACGGCATCGGCATCGCCGCCGTGGGCATGCTGTCCACCCTGGGCATCACTCTGGCCACCGACGCCTATGGACCCGTGGCCGACAACGCCGGCGGCATCGCCGAGATGAGCGGCCTGGGCGAGGAGGTCCGCAACCGCACCGACGCCCTGGACTCCCTGGGCAACACCACCGCCGCCACCGGCAAGGGCTTTGCCATCGGCTCCGCCGCCCTTACCGCCCTGGCCCTGCTGGTCAGCTATGTGGACGTGGTGAAGGTCAAGCTGGACCACGCCCCCGACCTGTCCATTACCAACCCCGCCGTGCTGGTGGGCCTCTTCGTGGGCGCCATGCTCACCTTCGTCTTTGCCGCCCTCACCATGAGCGGTGTGCAGCGGGCCGCTCAGTCCATCGTGGTGGAGGTCCGCCGCCAGTTCAAGGAAATTGCCGGTATTATGGAGGGAAAGGCCGACCCCGACTACGCCTCCTGCGTGGATCTGTGCACCAAGGGCGCCCTCCACGAGATGGTGATCCCCTCCCTGCTGGCCATTATCGTACCCGTCATCACCGGCCTGATTCTGGGCGCTGAGGCTGTGGTGGGTCTGCTGGGCGGCGTCACCGTCACCGGTTTCGTGGTGGCCGTGTTCATGTCCAACGCCGGCGGCGCCTGGGATAACGCCAAGAAGTATATCGAGGCCGGCCATCACGGCGGCAAGGGCTCCGACTGCCACAAGGCCGCCGTCATCGGCGACACCGTGGGCGACCCCTTCAAGGATACCTCCGGCCCCTCTCTGAACATCCTCATCAAGCTGTGCTCCACCGTCTCCATCGTGTTCTCCGGCCTTATTACCGCGGTGCACCTCTTCTAAGTGCCCGTTCAGCACGCGGCCCGCTCCCTAGGGAGCGGGCCGCGCTGCTTTTCGCTGTATGAGGCAGAAACAACAAGGTCCCGTACCGGCTGGTACGGGACCTTGAATGTTTTAATAATACTTCTTGCGGTTCTTCCGGGCGGCCTCAGACTTCTTGCGGCGCTTAACGCTCGGGCTCTCGTAGTGCTCACGCTTGCGAACCTCGGCCAAAACACCAGACTTGGCGCAGCTGCGCTTGAAACGCTTCAGCGCGTTCTCCAAGGACTCGCCGTCCTTCACATGGACTTCCGACATTGATTTCCCCTCCCTCCGAAGCGGCGGGGTTCCACCGCCAAAGGGCCACATAGATATGGCTTTAACAGATACATTGTATGCTATTCCGGTGCAAATGTCAAGAGTGGATTTGGATTTCCCCGCTTCTCACTTGGCAATCAGGTTCACCAGCTTATTGGGCACCAGAATGGTCTTGACCAGGCTCTTGCCCTCGGTGAATTTCTGCACCTTGGCGTCGGCCAGAGCGGTGGCCACCACGGCGGCCTCGTCGCTGTCCATGGGTACGGTGATGGTGGCGCGGAGCTTGCCGCACACCTGGACCGCCATCTGCACCTGGGCGGCAATGGTCTTGCTTTCGTCGTAGGCGGGCCAGGCCTGCTGGCAGGCCATCCCGTCGGCGGCAAAGCCCAGGCTCTCCCACAGCTCCTCGCACATGTGGGGGGCAAAGGGAGAGAGGAGCAGCAGCAGGGTCCGGTACTCGCCCCTGGAGCAGCCGTTGGCATAGAAGTCGTTCACCAGGGCCATGAGGGCGGCGATGGCGGTGTTGAACTTCATGGCTTCAATGTCGTCGGCCACCTTTTTGATGGCCTTGTGGATGGCGCTCTCGTTGGCGCTGGTGTAGTCCAGGCTGTCCGTCAGGTTCTCGGACAGGTTCCACACCCGGTCCAGGAAGCGCTTGCAGCCCTTCACCGCGTTGTCAGACCAGGAGGCGGCCTTCTCAAAGTCGCCGATGAACATGATATAGGTGCGCATGGTGTCGGCGCCGTACTGGGCCACCACGTCGTTGGGGTTGACCACATTGCCCCGGCTCTTGGACATCTTTTCGCCGCCCTCGCCCAGAATCATGCCGTGGGAGGTGCGCTTCTGGTAGGGCTCCTTGGTGGGTACCACACCGATGTCATAGAGGAACTTGTGCCAGAACCGGCTGTACAGCAGGTGGAGGGTGGTGTGCTCCATGCCGCCGTTGTACCAGTCCACGGGAGACCAGTACTTCAGGGCCTCCTCAGAGGCCAGGGCTTTGTCGTTGTGGGGGTCCATATACCGCAGGAAATACCAGCTGGAGCCGGCCCACTGGGGCATGGTATCGGTCTCCCGCCTGGCGGGGCCGCCGCAGCAGGGGCAGGTGGTATTCACCCAGTCGGTCATCTTGGAGATGGGGGATTCGCCGTCGTCGGTGGGCTCATAGCTCTCCACGTCGGGGAGCAGCAAAGGCAGCTGGTCCTCGGGCAGGGGCTGCCAGCCGCACTTGTCACAGTACACCATGGGAATGGGCTCGCCCCAGTACCGCTGGCGGGAGAACACCCAGTCCCGCAGCTTGTAGTTCACCTTGGCCGTGCCGATGCCCTTCTCCTCCAGCCACTTGGTGATGACAGGGATGGCGTCCTTCACGGTCAGACCGTTGAGGAAGTCGGAGTTGACCAGGATACCGGTCTCGTCCTTGGCGGTGAAGGCGGCCTTCTGCACGTCCTCCCCGCCGGAGACCACCTCAATAATCTCGCAGCCGAACTTCTTGGCAAACTCCCAGTCCCGGTCATCGTGGGCGGGCACGGCCATGATGGCGCCGGTACCGTAGGTGGCCAGCACGTAGTCGGAGATGAAGATGGGAATCTCCCTGCCGTTGACGGGGTTGATGCCCTTCACGCCATCCAGGCACACGCCGGTCTTTTCCTTGTTCAGCTCGGTGCGCTCCAGATCGGACTTGGAGGCGGCAGCGGCCTGGTAGGCCTTCACCTCATCGGCGTTGTTCAGCAGGCCGCTCTCCAGCCAGCCCTTCACCAGGGCGTGCTCGGGGGAGAGGACCATATAGGTGGCGCCGAACAGGGTGTCCGGCCGGGTGGTGAACACCACAATCTCCTCCCCGGTGGTGGCCTTAAAGGTGACCTCCGCGCCGGTGGAGCGGCCGATCCAGTTCTTCTGCTGGGTCTTGACCCGCTCGATGAAGTCCAGCTCGTCCAAATCGTCAATCAGCCGCTGGGCATACTCGGTGATTTTCAGCATCCACTGGGATTTCTCCTTGCGGACCACGGGGGCGCCGCACCGCTCGCACACGCCCTCCACCACTTCCTCGTTGGCCAGCACGCACTTGCAGGAGGTGCACCAGTTCACCGGCATGGTGGTCTTGTAGGCCAGGCCGTGCTTCCACAGCTGGAGGAAAATCCACTGGGTCCACTTGTAGTAGGCGGGATCGGTGGTGTTGATGACCCGGTCCCAATCGAAGGAGTAGCCCAGCATGTGCAGCTGCCGGGTAAAATTCTCAATGTTGTCGTGGGTCACCTTGGCGGGGTGGATATGGTTCTTGATGGCGTAGTTTTCCGTGGGCAGGCCAAAGGCGTCATAGCCCATGGGGAAGAGCACATTGTACCCGTCCATCCGGCGCTTCCGGGCCACCACATCCATGGCGGTGTAGGGCCGGGTGTGGCCCACATGCAGGCCCTGCCCGGAGGGATAGGGAAACTCCACCAGAGCGTAGAACTTGGGCTTGTCACTGTGGTTCTCGCAGCGGAAGGTCTTTTCCTCCGCCCATTTTTTCTGCCACTTGGGCTCAATGGCGGCAAAATCGTACTTCAAATCTCTCACGCTTTCCTATGAACTGTGGAATACGGCCCGAGGCCGGATGCAATCTGTAATATTATACTGGAAATGCGCCCTGATTGCAAGTGCTCCGTCAGAAAAAGCGCACCCGCCCGCAGGCGGATGCGCTTTTCTGCATCAGGTCAATTTTCGGTGAGCACTTCGCTCAAATCCACGGGGGCGGCATCACTCCACAGCCGCTCCAGGTCATAGAACTGCCGGGCCTCTTCATTGAAGATGTGGACCACCACGGAGGAGAAATCCAGCAGAATCCAGGTGCCGCCCCGATGGCCCTCGATGTGGTGGGGGGGCTCCCCGGCGTCCTTGAGCATCTTCTCGCACACATCGGCCAGGGCCTTGATCTGGGTGGTGGAGGTGGCGGAGCACAGGACAAAGTAGTCGGCCAGGGTGGTCAGGCTGCCGGTCTCCAGCATCTTGATGTCCTGACCCTTCTTGCTGTCCAGGGCTTTGACCGCGGCGAAGGCAATTTCTTTGGGCGTCATACGCAAACTCTCCTTTATGCCACAGGCTCCATGCCCGGGCCGTATTCAATCTCTTCCGTGGAGGCCGGCGTGGAGACCGGCGCGGGGGTAGCCGCCGGCGTGGGCGTGGAGACCGGCGGCGGAGTGGGTGTGGTCTCCGGGGCGCTGCTCTCCACCGGGCCGGCGCTCCCCGTCGGGCCGGCGGAGGGCTGGGCACTGGCGGAAGCCGCCGGGCTCTCAGAGGCCGCGGGGCTGGCCGCCGGACTCTCGGAGGGCTCCGCCACCGGGGCGGAGGAAGTCTGGGCGCCGGACGTACCGGTGTTGGAGGAGCCGCCGGAGGAAGTACCGGAGGAGCCGATACTGGTCACCAAGTCCAAATCCTTCAGCGTAATCTCCGTATCGTAGGGATTAAATCCATTGTTCACCAGCTCCACAATTTCACTGCCCAGCGGCAGCAGATGGGCACCGTCCCCCGCGTCCTTATAGGGCATGGTGACAAACTCCACCTGACTCATATCCAGGCCGCCGGCGGCCGATTTGCCGAAGTAGGCCATCTCGGGGATGGACAAATCGGTCACCACATTCTTCTGGAAGATGGTGATATACTCCATCAGATTGGGCAGCAGCACCGTGGGCTGGAGGCACTTCTCCAGCACCGTGGTCAGGAAGGCCTGCTGGGTCTCAATCCGCCCCAAGTCGCCGGTGGGATAGCCGCCGTAAATCACCAGCTTGCCGTTGACAATCTTGTTGTTCTTCCGCCACCGCAGCAGCTGCATGGCCTTGTCCCCGTCAATCTCCTGCAGGCCGGCGTCCAGGTGAATATACAAATCCTGGGTCGGGTCCTCATAGCTCATGTCCAGGGGCACCTCGAAGGTGACGGCGCCGATGGCGTCCACCAGCTCGCCCACCGCCTCCCACTGGACGATCACGTAGAAGTCGGGCAGCACCCCGGTCAGCTCGCTTACCTCCTGCTTCAGGGCCTCAATGCCCTTCTCCCCGGCCCCGGCCCGGTTAAACACCGAGTTGAGCAGCACCTTGCTGCCGTTATAATTCACATAGGTGTCCCGGGGCAGGCTCATCACATGCAGGGTCTGGTTGGGCACGTCGTAGGCCGCCAGCATCATGGTGTCGGTGAGACCGCCGCCGCCGGTATCCTGGCCCACCAGCAGGAAGGTATAGAACTGATCCTTCCGGTCGGCAGACAGGCCGGGAATTTCCACCTCTATCTCATTACCGTACTCATCCACAATGGTGGTGGTCTGGGGCTTGGGGGTCACATCCGGCGGTGTGGCTATGAGGAAAAAGACCGCGGTTCCCACCACAATAATGGCGGCAATCACCGTCAGGATGATGAGCAGGATGCGCAGAATCTTTTGCTTTCGGGTAAGCTGAGGTCTGGGCCGCTTCTCCCGCCGGCGGGGCGCCGTTGTTTTCTTCTCCAGCCGGGCACCGCCCTGGGTATTCTTTCTGTGTTCCGGATTCATGCTCTTATGGTTCCTTTCCGTTTCGTTTGCTCCTCAGCCAATCTCTGGACTGTACCGTATTGGGGTGCACGGGCAGCCCTCTCTCTTTCATTTCCTGGATGCTCATCTCGTTCCCCGCCAGCACCGCCTGGTCCAGATCCCGGTAGGCCAGCTCCCGCAGGCGCTCCACGCCGGGAAAGTCCCGGTTGGGCTCCATATAGTCGGCGATGTAGAGGATTTTCTCCAGCAGGCTCATGTTCGCCTTGCCGGTGGTGTGCCAGAAGATGGCCTCATACACGTCGTCGCTCACCCCATACACCGCCCGGGCCACACACGCCCCCGTTTTGGCATGGAGGAGCTTCACCGCCTGCTGCTCCAGGTCGTCCAGCGGTATGCCGTGGGCCCGGCACATCGCCAGCTGCTCGTCCTTTTCCCAGTACTTGGTGCAGTCGTGGAGGATGGCGGCCCGGCGGGCCTTTTCCTGGTCCGCGCCCCACCGCCGGGCCAGGCGCACCGCCTCCTCCTCCGTGCCCTGGACATGGGCAATCCGCTTGGCCCGGATCATGGAGTAGGAGCAGGCCCGCAGCTCCCGGTCCGGCAGATGCTTCAGGTCCAGGTGCACACCGTACAGGCCGTGGCGGATGATGTAGCCGTACACCGCCGGGGGCAGGTACTCCTGCCCCTCTCCCCGCGCCAGCAGCTCCCGCAGGCGGGTGGAGGACACGTCCACAATGTGGGGCAGCTCAATCACCCGGGTACGGGCCCCCAGAGCCTTTTGCAGATAGTCCGCCTGGATGTTCAAAGCCTCCACACTGTCTGAGTGGGTCCGGGCAAAGGTGCAGATGCCCGCCAGGCGGGTGATCACCTCCGGCTCGTGCCAGTTCTGGAGGGTGAGAAACATATCGGTGCCCATCAGCAGCCACAGCTCCGCCGAGGCGTCCACCGCCTTCAGCTGCTCCAGGGTATCGGCAGTATAGCTCTTCCCCGAGCGGCCCAGCTCCATGCCGCTGACGTGGACCTTCTGGGGCAGAAGCAGCCCGTCCGCCGCCAGGTCCGTCATCTCCAGCCGCTGCTGCGCCGTGGCGGTGCCGGAGGGCAGCACCTTGTGGGGGGGCGCGGCCGCCGGGACGAAGCGCAGCTCGTCCAGCTCCAGCGCTTCCAGGGCAAACCGGGCCGCCGCCAGATGCCCCAGATGGGGGGGATTGAAGGTGCCGCCGTAGATGCCCAGCTTCATGCTAAGACCTCCTCGTTTTAGTCCCGCTTCTGAGACGCCGTCAGAACGATACGGTCCTTCTTCTCCTTATGATGACTTGGACGATACAAAACAAATTTTGTTCCAATCACCTGCACCACCTCGCTGCGGGTGGCCCGGGCCAGCTCCTCGGCGGCCTCCCGGCTGGTGAGCAGGCTGTTTTCCAGCACCCTGCCCTTGATGAGCTCCCGGGCCTCCAGGGCGTCGTCCGCCTGCTTCACCAGGTTGGCCCCGATGCCGTCCTTGCCCACGTGGAGAATGGTGTCGATGCCGTTGGCCAGCCCCCGCAGCTGGGCCCGCTGTTTACTGGTTAAGTCCATTGAAATATTTCTCCAATTCTGTCTTGAATTTTTTCAGAGCGTTGCCCCGGTGGGAAATGGCGTTCTTCTCCTCCGGGCTCAGCTCGGCAAAGGTCTTTTTCAAACCGGGGAGGAAAAAGATCGGGTCATAGCCGAAGCCTCCCTCCCCCTTGGGGGCATATGCGATGGTGCCGGGGCACTCGCCCCGGGCCTCCACCTTGTCCCCGTTGGGAAAGCAGCAGCAGATGGCGGAGACGAATCTCCCCCGCCGGTCCAGCTGGCCCCGCAGATTCTCCAGCAGCAGCCGGTACCGCCCCACGTCGTCCAAACCAGGGCCGCCGTACCGGGCGGAGTATACCCCGGGGGCCCCGTTGAGGGCGTCCACACACAGGCCGGAATCGTCCGCAATGGCGGGCAGGCCGGAGGCCGCGCACACCGCCCGGGCTTTCAGAAAGGCGTTTTCCTCAAAGGTGGCGCCCGTCTCCTCCACGTCCACGTCCACGCCCACGTCGGACTCCAGCACCACCTCCACCCCCAGCTGGGAGAGGATGTCCCGCATCTCCACCAGCTTATGGGCGTTCTTGCTGGCCAATACCATTTTCATATTCATCCCTCCAGCACCTGCTTCTGAATGGCGCGCAGCTGGGCGATGCCCCCGGCGCACAAATCCACCAGGGCCCGCTGCTCGGCGATGGTAAAGCTCCGGCCCTCGCCGGTGCCCTGGAGCTCCACCAGCTCCCCTTCCCCCGTCATCACGCAGTTCAGATCCACCTGAGCGGAGGAGTCCTCCTCATAGCACAGATCCAGCAGCAGCTCGTCCCCCACAATGCCGGCGGACACCGCCGCCACCGAGGTCCGAAGGGCATCCGCCGCGCCAATGTGCTTCAGCGCCATGGCCAGGGCCACATAGCCTCCGGTGACGCTGGCGGTGCGGGTGCCGCCATCCCCCTGGAGCACGTCGCAGTCCACGGTAATCGTGCGCTCCCCCAGCTTTTTCATGTCCACGCAGGCCCGGAGGGAGCGGCCCACCAGCCGCTGGATTTCCGCGGAGCGGGGGGACAGCTTCAGCTTGGAGATGTCCCGCTTGGAGCGCTCCCGGTTGGCCCGGGGAAGCATGGAGTACTCCGCCGTCACCCAGCCCTCCCCCTCGGGAACGTGGGGCGGGATACGCTCCTCCACGCTGGCGCAGCACAGCACCTGGGTATTGCCGCAGCGGATGAGGCAGGACCCCTCCGCAAACTTGTTGAAGTTGGGAATGATTTCCACGGGCCGCAGCTGGTCGTTGGCCCGTCCGTCAATTCTAGCCATGTTAAAAACCTCCCAATGCGGGCCGATGGGGACATCGGCCCCGCCTTAAATCAGCGCCTCCACAAAGGCCCGGGCCTCAAAGGGCATCAAATCCTCAACGCCCTCCCCCACGCCGATGTATTTCACCGGCACCTGGAGCTCCTGGGCGATGGCGATGACGATGCCGCCCTTGGCCGAACCGTCCAGCTTGGTGAGGACGATGCCGGTGATACCGGCGGCCTCCTTAAACTGCTTGGCCTGGATGAGGCCGTTCTGCCCGGTGGTGGCGTCCAGCACCAGCAGGGTCTCCCGGTCGCAGCCGGGCAGCTCCCGGTCCACCACCCGGCTGATTTTGCTCAGCTCGTTCATCAGGTTCTGCTTGTTGTGCAGACGCCCGGCGGTGTCAATCAAAATCACGTCGGACCCCCTGGCCTTGGCGGCGGTGAGGGCGTCAAACACCACGGCGGCGGGGTCGGCCCCCTCATGCTGCCGCACCAGATCAACCCCAGCCCGGCCGCTCCAGAAATCCAGCTGGTCGGCGGCGGCGGCCCGGCAGGTAACGGCGGCGGCCAGCAGCACCCGCTTGCCCTCCCTCTTCATCCGGGCGGCCAGCTTGCCGATGGTGGTGGTCTTGCCCACCCCGTTCACTCCGATGAACAGCGCCACGGAGGGGGTGGTGGTGAGCTGGAGCTCCGGCTGGCCCACCTGGAGCATCTCCGTGAGGATGTCTCGCAGGCAGGCCCGGGCGGCGTCCATCTCCTTGATTTTCTCCTCCTTCACCCGGCGGCGGAGCTCCTCCACCGCCTTGAGGGTGGTGTCCACCCCCATGTCCCCCAGAATCAGGGTCTCCTCCAGCTCGTCGTAAAAGTCGTC
>CALWOL010000094.1 GCA_944383135.1 uncultured Flavonifractor sp. | reverse complement strand
TTGTCCAACCTTGCTACGGCGTTTTAGGTGTAATCATAGGGGCTGTTTAATTGTCTTTAAGATAGTGGAAAGCCGCATGGTTACGGCAATTTCCGTGTTGTGCATATATTGACGGAGCAGTGGGGCCAGTGGCACCAGCCGCTCCAGTGGGGCCGGTAGGTCCGGTAGGACCAGTGGGACCAGCCGCTCCAGTGGGGCCGGTAGGTCCGGTAGGACCAGTGGGACCGGTTGCACCGGCAGTACCGTCCGGACCGGGAATTCCCTGGGGTCCGGTGGGGCCGACAGCGCCGTCGGCACCGGGAATCCCCTGAGGCCCGGTGGGACCAGTGGGCCCCTGCGGGCCAGTGGGGCCGGTCGGGCCGGGCGTGGCAGGCCCGGTGGGCCCGGTAGGACCTTGCGCCCCAACAGGCCCGGTGGGTCCTGCTGCGCCCGTACCGGCAGGTCCTGTTGGGCCGGTAGGTCCGGTTGCGCCGACTGCACCCGAGGGGCCTGTTGGGCCTGTGGGGCCGGGAATCGGACGGGGCGGGGGACAGGGAGGCGGACAGCAGCCCGGCGGACAGTGGCAGGCTGCGGCCTCCGGCTTCCGGTTCCACGCCCAATCGGTGGGATGATAATGATTCATGGCATACTCCTTTTATCCGCTTGGCTTGTGGCTATACCACATAACCAGATTATGCTGCGCATAAAAAGGTGGTTCCCGTGGAAAAAAAGGATTGACAAAGCTAACTGTAACTGATATAGTTACAATATAAAATGAAACTAAAAAAATTACAGATAGAAAGGATGGTCCCAATGACCCCAATTGAACTTACAAAAGAGAACTTTGAATCCGTGGTGCTTCAGTCGGAGCTTCCGGTGCTGGTGGACTTTTGGGCCCCCTGGTGCGGGTATTGCCGGCGGATTGCTCCGGTGCTGGACCAGCTGGCCAAGCAGTATGACGGCAAGCTGGTTGTGGGGAAGGTCAACATTGACGAGCAGCCTGAGCTGGAGGAGCGCTTCGGTGTGGAAATCATTCCCACGCTCTTTTTGTTCCGAAACGGAGAGACGGGGGAACCCATTGTAAATCCCGGCTCCAAAGCCCAGATTGAAGCGTGGGCGGGGCTGTAAGAGGAGACGGAGCAGATGAAGATTTACGACGTATTGGTCATCGGCGGAGGGCCGGGCGGCAACACCGCGGCGCTGTACGCGGCCAGAAGCGGACTTTCGGTGGCGGTACTGGAAAAGCTCTCCGCCGGGGGGCAGATGGCCACCACCTCAGTCATTGACAATTATCCCGGCTTTCCCGACGGTGTGGACGGCTTTGAGTTGGGACAGCAGATGGAGCAGCAGGCCCAGAAATATGGGGCGGAGACCATCTACGGCGAGGTGACAGAGGCGGACCTTCTGGCTGAGCCCAAGGTTATTCGCAGCAGTGAGGGAGACTTTGCCGGGCGGACGGTTGTCCTGGCCACCGGTGCCTATCCCAGGGAACTGGGTCTGCCCGGTGAGCAGGACCTGCGGGGGAGGGGGGTGGCCTACTGCGCCACCTGCGACGGAATGATGTTCCGGGACAAAACCGTGGTGGTCAACGGCGGCGGCAATACCGCCGTGGAGGACGCCCTGTACCTCTCCCGGCTGTGCGCCAAGGTGTATCTGGTCCACCGCCGGGACCAGCTTCGGGCTTCGGCGGTTTACCGCCGGGCCCTGGATGAGCAGGGCGTGGAAATTCTTTGGAACAGCCGGGTTACCGCCCTGAAGAGGGAGAAACGCCTTACAGCTGTTGAGCTGGAGGATGTGAAAACCGGGGAAAAACGAGAGCTGCCCTGCGACGGTATTTTTGTGGCCATCGGCCGGGTACCGGACACCGGCCTCTTTACCGGCCAGCTGGAGCTGGATTCCGCCGGCTACATCGTGGCGGATGAGAGCTGCCGTACCAGTGTTCCCGGGGTCTTTGCCGTCGGGGATGTGCGCACCAAGGCGGTGCGTCAGGTGATCACCGCGGCTGCCGATGGCGCCAACGCCGCCCATTTTGCGGAAGAATACCTGCTGAATCAACTGTAAAGGATAGATGCCTGACATGAATGGCTTGTTCTGTGTGGCGGTACACGCCCTCGTTTATCTGGACAAACGGGGATGCATGCTGTCCAGTGAGGAGCTGGCGGCCAATATCTGCACCAATCCCGCCCGGGTGCGGAAGGTAATGGCCAAGCTGAAGAAAGCCGGACTTGTGTCCACCAAGGCGGGAACGGAGGGCGGTTACCATCCGCTGCTGCCGCCTGGGGATCTGAGACTGGAGCGGATTGCTGACGCACTGGAGGTGCGGTTTGTGGAGCCGGCCTGGCACAGCGGCGGAGGTGTGGACTGCGGCTGCATGGTGGCCTCCGGCATGGCCGGGGTGATGGACGGACTGTTTGATGATCTGGACAGACAGTGCCGCCTGCGTCTGTCCCGGCTGACCCTGGCCGATTTGGAGGCGCAGCTGGAGCGGGCCGCAGCCGGAAGGGAGGGGTCCGATGGGCTTTGATTTGGAAACCAGCGTGCCGGTGCTCACGGTACTGTTCCAGGGACTGCTCAGCTTTTTCTCCCCTTGTGTGCTGCCCCTGGTCCCCCTCTACGTCAGCTATCTGGCAGGGGGCGCCGGCACGGTGGACGAAAACGGTGTCATCCGCTACCCCAGGAGAAAGGTACTGATCAACACCCTCTTCTTTGTCCTGGGCGTCAGCTTCACCTTCTTCCTGCTGGGCTTTGGCTTCACGGCTCTGGGCCGCTTTTTTAATAACTATCAGACCTGGTTTGCCCGGATCAGCGGCATCATTATGATTCTTTTCGGTGTATACCAGTTTGGCTTCTTTTGGAAATCCGCCGCGCTGGAACGGGAGCACCGGCTGCCCTTCCGGCTGGACAGGTGGGCCATGAATCCGCTGGTGGCGCTGGCGCTGGGCTTTACCTTCAGCTTTGCCTGGACGCCCTGTGTGGGGCCGACGCTCAGCAGTGTGCTGCTGATGGCCTCCTCCGCCTCCAGCACCTCCAGGGGCTTTCTGCTCATTGGGGTCTATACCGCCGGCTTTGTGGTGCCCTTTCTGGCGGTGGGCCTGTTTACCGGCGGAGTGCTGGGCTTTTTCAAGCGGCACCAGAGTGTGGTGCGCTATACGGTTAAAATCGGGGCGGTTCTGCTGATGCTCATGGGCGTGATGACCCTTACCGGCTTTATGAACGGCATTACCGGCTATCTCTCCGCGCTGACGGAGGACGATATCTCCCGGCCGCAGACGGAGCAGAGTGCGCCGCCCGCCCAGCAGAGTGAAGCGGCTGTGGAACCGGAGCCGTCGGCCACGCCGGAGAGCACGGAGCGGCCCGTCATTCCAGCCCCGGACTTTACCCTCACGGACCAGTACGGTGCCACCCATACTCTCTCCGACTATGTGGGCAAGACGGTGTTTCTCAACTTCTGGGCCACCTGGTGCGGTCCCTGCAAAAGTGAGCTGCCAGATATCCAGGCGCTGTACGAGTCCTATGGGGAAAATCAGGGGGATGTGGTCATCCTGGGGGTGGCGAGTCCCAGAACGGAGGAGAACCCCTTTACCAGCGAGGGTACCCAGGATGAGGTGGAGCGGTTCCTGGAGGACAACGGCTATACCTTCCCGGTGGTCATGGACGGGACGGGGGAGGTGCTCTCCAATTACGCCATTTCCGCCTTTCCCACCACTTTTATGATTGATTCCAACGGCAACGTGTACGGATATGTGCCCGGAGCCCTCACCAGCGAGATCATGGAGTCCATTATTCAGCAGACCATAGACAGCGTCTCCTGAACGCAAGGGCCGCCGGATACCGGCGGCCCTTGCCACTTGTTATTTGCCCGCCAGTCTGATATGATGATAAGCAATCGCAAAGCAAAGGGGTTTTACTGCTGTGTTTGAAGTAATCAAAACGGAGGGCAAGGCACGGCGGGGCGTGTTTGCCTGCGCCCACGGCACGGTGCAGACGCCGGTGTTTATGAATGTGGGTACGCAGGCGGCCATCAAGGGCGCGGTGTCCGCCTTTGATTTAAAGGAGATTGGCTGCCAGGTGGAGCTGTCCAACACCTACCACCTCCATCTCCGCCCCGGAGACCAGGTGGTGCGCCGGCTGGGCGGGCTGCACAAATTCATGCGCTGGGACGGCCCCATCCTCACCGACTCCGGTGGCTTCCAGGTGTTCTCCCTGTCCGGTCTGCGGAAAATTAAGGAGGAGGGAGTCACTTTTGCTTCCCATATCGACGGCCGGCGGATTTTCATGGGTCCGGAGGAGTCCATGCAGATTCAGTCCAACCTGGGCAGCGATATTGCCATGGCTTTTGACGAATGCGTGGAGAACCCGGCCACTTATGAGTATGCCAAGGCCTCCTGTGAGCGCACCCTGCGCTGGCTGGAGCGGTGCAAGGCGGAGCATGACAGGCTCAACGCGCTGCCGGACACGGTGAATCCCAAACAGATGCTTTTCGGCATCAACCAGGGGGCCACCTTTGCGGATTTGCGCATCTGGCACATGCGGGAGATTGCCAAGCTGGACTGCGAGGGGTATGCCATCGGCGGCCTGGCGGTAGGGGAACCCACTCAGGTGATGTATGACATCATTGACGCGGTGGAGCCCTACATGCCGGCGGACAAGCCCCGGTATCTCATGGGGGTGGGCACCCCATCCAATATTATCGAGGGGGTGGCCCGGGGCGTGGACTTCTTCGATTGCGTGATGCCCGCCCGCAATGCCCGCCACGCCAAGCTGTTCACCTGGTCCGGCGCGCTGAACATCCGCAACGAGAAGTACAAGCTGGACGAGGGGCCCATTGACCCGGACTGCGACTGTCCGGTGTGCAGGAACTTCTCCCGGGCCTACCTGCGCCACCTGTTTGTGGCCGATGAGATGCTGGCCATGCGTCTGGCGGTGCTCCATAATCTGTATTTTTACAACAAGCTGGCCCAGCGCATCCGGGATGCCCTGGACGCCGGGGCGTTTGCCGCCTTCCGGGGAGAATACAGCGTCAAGCTGGCGGGCCGGCTGTGAACTTTTGGGGGAAATAGCGGAAAAACGCTTGTCAAATCCTGAGATTCGTTTTATAATGTTCCATTGATGACGTACCACGTCAAGTAACTATCGGAGGGGATCAATTTGCTGACACAGATTGCGGGCGGCATGCTGACCAGTACCGGAGCCGCGGGCGGCGGCATGAGCATGATTATCATGGTTGTGGCCATGATTGCCATTTTCTACTTCCTGCTCATCCGTCCGGAGAACAAGAAGAAAAAGGCGGCCGCCAAGATGCGCTCTGAGTTGTCGGTTGGGGATCAGATTACCACCATCGGCGGCATTGTGGGCACCATCTGCGCTGTAAAGGAAGACACCATTGTGATTGAGACCAGCGCGGACCGCGTCCGGATTGAGTTCACCAAGTGGGCCGTCTCCACCAAGGGCACCCAGGCCGTGGAGGATGGCGCCGGCGAGACCAAGGACAAAAAGTAAGACATAAGAACGCCCTCCCTGCATAGGCTTCCAGTAGGAAGCAATGGTAAGGGAGGGTGTTTTTATGCGGAAAAGGGAGGAAGACCAGAGCGCCCGCCTCATCCGCTGTGGATTGGGGATTCTGCTGGGGGGCGTGATGGCGCTGGCCATCTGCTGCCTGTTTCTGCTGGGCGTCTCGGTGGCGATTTCCAGCGGATTGGGCGGGGCGGAGCGGATGTATCAGCTCACCATTGTGGGCTGTGTGCTGGGCAGCTTCGGCGGCGGCTTGTTTGCGGTAAGGCAGTGCAGCGGCGGCCTGCTCACCGGACTGGCGGTGGGAACGGTGTTCTTCCTGCTGCTGCTCACCATCGGCGCGCTGTTCTTTGAGACAGCGGAGCTGGAGGCGGGCGGGATTGGTCTGCTGTGCGGCGGCCTGTGCGGTGGGGCGGCAGCCGGCCTGCTGGCGGCCGGAAGAGGGAAGCCGGTGCGGAAAAAACACAGAAAGCGTTGAAATCCGCCCATTCCTGTGTTATAATACCCACAACCTTTGTTTGGGAGGGAAATCGAAATGAAGCATGTGAAGACGCTCAACGGCGCTACTCTGAAGAAGAGCGCCGCCCACGGCGGCTGCGGCGAGTGCCAGACCTCCTGCCAGTCCGCCTGTAAGACCTCTTGCACCGTGGCCAACCAGAAGTGCGAGAACCAGTAAAAAAACAGGGGAAAGGGTGGGTGTGCAGCCCACCTTTTTCTATGCCCTGAGGAAGGAAATGCAATTCTATGGTACATACCTTTCGGAGCCTCGGCGTCAATGTGGCCGTGGATGTAAACAGCGGCGCCGTCCATGTGCTGGACGGGCTGATGTATGATTTGCTCACCGCTCTGGCGGAGCGGGATGAAAATGGGGCCCTTTTGGGCGGCCCCCTGCCGGCGGAGCTGGTGGCGCTGCTGCCCCAGCATGACCCCGCCGCCCTGGCTGATGCGTGGGAGGAGCTGGGAGAGCTGAAGGCCCAGGGGCTGCTCTTTGAGGAGGATGACTATATCGACCTGGAGAAGGCCGCCTCCATGCAGCAGCAGGCCTTGGTAAAGGCACTCTGCCTCCATGTCTCCCATGACTGCAACCTGCGGTGCAGGTACTGCTTTGCCTCCACCGGGGACTTCGGCACCGGCAGGCGGATGACCATGGATGTGGAGACCGCCAAAAAGGCCATTGACTTTGTCGTTGCCAAGTCGGGCGGCCGCCGCAATATTGAGGTGGACTTCTTCGGCGGAGAGCCGCTGATGGCCATGGACACGGTCAAGGCCACCGTGGAATACGCCCGCTCCATCGAAAAACAGCATGGAAAGTGCTTCCGGTTTACCATCACCACCAACGGCGTGCTCCTCAACGACGAGAATATCGACTACATCAACCGGGAGATGTCCAATGCGGTGCTCTCCCTGGACGGACGCAAAGAGGTCAACGACGACCTGCGGCCCACTGTCAACGGCAAGGGTTCCTATGACGTGATTGTGCCCAAGTTCAAAAAGCTCATCGCAGGCCGGGGCACCAAGGACTATTACCTCCGGGGCACCTTTACCCGCTTCCACAAGGACTTTGCCGAGGATGTGAAGGAACTGGCCGCCATCGGCAAAAACGTATCCGTGGAGCCGGTGGTGGGGAAGGAGGACGACCCCTACGCCCTTCAGGAGGCCGATCTGCCGGAGCTGAAGGCGGAATATGAGCGGCTGGCGGAGTATCTGAAGGACCATCCCGAGACGAATTTCTTCCATTTCAACGTGGATCTGTCCCAGGGCCCCTGCGTCATCAAGCGGCTGCGGGGCTGCGGGGCCGGCTGTGAGTATGTGGCGGTTACCCCGGACGGCGACATTTATCCCTGCCACCAGTTTGTGGGCAACGAGGCCTACAAGCTGGGCAGCGTACACGACGGCAGCTTTGACAAGGCGCTTTCCAGCCGGTTTGCCGGTCTGAATATCTACACCAGGGAGGAGTGCGCCCACTGCTGGGCACGCTTCTACTGCTCGGGCGGCTGCTCGGCCTCCAACCTGCTTGTCAACGGCGACATAAAGCATCCTCATAAAGTTGGCTGTGAACTGGAGCGCAAACGGCTGGAATGTGCCATCGCTCTGCGGGCCATCGCCGCCGGCATGGCGGAGTGAGGGTATACAGATTGTAATTATACAAAATGTAATCGCGCCAGGGGACGTATTCCATATCTATGCCGGAGGAAACAGGCAAGACACCAGATATTGCGGAGAGGGCGGCCCGCTCAATTGCGGGCCGCCCTCTTTTGGGATACCGAGTTTACATAATTAAGTATACATAAAACTTCGGCATAATATACAAAATTCATCTTTTTCTTTAAGAGTTCTTGCACAAGAAGGCCGGGTAGGATATAGTAATATAAAATTGGGTGTGCTTTCCGGTTCTGGCCCGTCCCCCTCAGGCATAGACTCCCTGGGGGTGAGGCATGGTGGGCAGAGCTGTGGGCGGCACCTGGAATGTGCCGGAGGAGCGGATTTTACCCGCTCTGGCGGTGGTATCGGTGAGTTTTCTGCTGGGCGGACTGGCGGGCTGCCTCATGTCCACGTTTGTGGAGGGAGCCGGGCAGGAGAGCCTGAGAAGCTATCTGGAGGGCTTCCTTGTGACAGCCCAAGCGGGCGGCGGGAATCTGCCCGCCCTGGCGGCGCAGCTGTGGGACATTCTGCGCTGGCCCGTTCTGGCACTGCTGCTGGGCTTTACGGCCTTGGGGGTGCTGGGCCTGCCGGTACTGTTTGCAATCCGGGGGTTTCTGCTTGCGTTTTCTATCGCCGCTTTTGTACGGATATTCGGCAGCGCCGGATGTCTGCTGGCGTTTTTGGTGTTTGGTGTGGGCGGTGGGGTTTCCCTGCCGGTGCTCTTTGTGCTGGGTGTGCAGAGCCTGACGGCTGCCCGAACCCTGGCCAGCCGTTTTTTGGGGGAAGGGAAGGCCCCTTCCCCCTATGGAAGGGCCTATTTTCTCCGCTGCGGCGGCTGTGCCGCGGCGCTGTGTGTGTGCATCCTGCTGGAGCGCTTTGCCGTGCCGGCCCTGGTATCAGGGGCGGCGGGGCTGGTCCTGGGCGGATAGAGAAACGTGAGAAGGTGTTGGACGGATGGATTATCTTGCGGATTATGAACGGTATTTGAAAGAGGAGAAGCGGGCGCTGCCCAATACGCTCAGCTCTTACCTGCGGGATGTCCGCCAATATCTGGCCTGGCTGTCGGAGGAGCACCTGACCCCTGAGCAGGCCGCACAGAGCGATGTGGAGGGGTATATCCGGAGCCTGAGCGCCAAGGGAAAATCCGCGGCTACGGTAACCCGCTCGCTGGCATCCCTCAAGTCCTTCTATACATACCTGATGGGGTGTGGGACTGTGATTGTCAACCCGGCCAGGGGCCTGACTCCCGCCAAGGTGGAGCGCAAGCTGCCTCACATCCTCACGGCCAAGGAGGTGGAGCTCTTTCTGGAGCAGCCTGACGCCTCCGACGCCAAGGGCTGCCGGGACCGGGCCATGCTGGAGCTGCTGTACGCCACCGGCATCCGGGTTTCAGAGCTCATCGGTTTGGATTTGGAGAACGTCAATCTCTCCGCGGGATTTATCCGGTGCGCCGGCCGGGGGAAGGAGCGGATGATTCCCCTGTATCCCGCTGCGGTCAGGGCGCTTCAGGACTACCTGGAGCACGTGCGCCCCCAGGTCATTGAGCATCCGGATGAAAAGGCCCTGTTTGTCAATATGAACGGGGAGCGGATGAGCCGCCAGGGCTTTTGGAAGATTATCAAGCACTATCAGGAGACGGCGGGTATCCAGAAGGACATCACCCCTCACACCCTACGCCACTCTTTTGCCGCCCACCTGCTGGAGAACGGAGCGGATTTGCATTCCATTCAGGAGATGCTGGGCCATGCCGATATCTCTTCCACGCAGATTTACGCCCAGCTGGTGAATCAGAAGCTGAAAGACGTATATAACAAGGCCCATCCGCGGGCCTGAACGGGGAGCCGGGACTGCGCAGTCCCGGCTCGTTTTCTATCTTGCGCCAGCTAGGCGTCCATGATAAAATAAACTTTGTATGGACACAGGGAGGGAGCCGAGCGCATGCTGATTTTGGGAATTGATCCCGGCTTTGCCATCGTGGGCTTTGCCCTGGTGGAATCCGCCGCCGGCAGGCAGCGGCTGGTCCAGTGCGGCGCCATCACCACTCCGGCGGGGGAACCGCTGCCCGCCCGGCTGAAGCAGATTGCCGACGACATGGATTTGCTGCTGGAACAGTATCGACCGGGGGCCATGGCCATTGAGGAGCTGTTTTTCAACAACAACATCACCACCGGCATCGGCGTGGCCCAGGCCAGAGGGGTGCTGCTGCTGGCGGCGGAGCGCCGGGGGGTGCCCATCTACGAATATTCCCCCAGTCAGGTGAAGCAGGCTGTGGTGGGCTACGGCAAGGCGGAGAAGCGGCAGGTCATGGACATGACCAGACGCCTGCTGAACCTGAAAGCCGTTCCCAAACCGGATGACGCGGCCGACGCGGTGGCCATCGCGCTGTGCCACGCCCGCTCCGTTACCTCCCGGCTGCAAAGACCGGAGGCCCACCGGCCGGGGAGCGGCCGGTACGCGGTACATCAAGATTAGGAGTTTTCCATATGTTTTACTATGTGAAGGGGACGGTGGCGCACACCGCGCCCTATCTGGCGGTAATCGACTGCGGCGGGGTGGGCTACGCCTGCCGCACCACCAACAACACCCTCTCCCGCCTGAAAAAAGGGGAGAGCGCCAAGCTCTACACATATCTCAACGTCCGGGAGGACGCCATGGAGCTCTATGGCTTTGCCTCTGAGAATGAGCTCAATTGCTTTCAGCTTCTGATTTCTGTCTCCGGCGTGGGACCAAAGGCCGCCATCTCCATTCTGTCCGCCGCCACTCCGGAGTCCCTGGCCATGAGCATCATCACCGGGGATGAGAAGGCGCTTACCGTGGCCCAGGGCATCGGGAAGAAAATTGCCCAGCGCATCATCCTGGAGCTGAAGGACAAGCTGGCCAAGGGCCAAATCAGCCCCGGCGGAGAGAGCTATGGCGGCACCGGCGTCACGGTCATCCCGGAAAACAAACCCTCCGAGGCCGCCGCCGCGCTGGCGGTGCTGGGCTATTCCCAGGCGGAGATCGGCATGTCCCTCAAGGGCATTGATTTGGATGCCCTCAGCCTGGAGGAGATCATCAGACAGGCGCTGAAAAAGATGATGAAGGGGTAACACCGCGCTATGGTGCGTGCAAAGGAGTGAACCCATGGCAATTGATTTTTCCAATCCGGAATTTGATAGGGAGGAGCCCTATGAGCCTCTGGTAACCACGTCCCTCACCCGGGATGATGAGAATGAGGGCTCTCTGCGCCCCAAGACCTTGAGGGAATACATCGGCCAGGAGAAAGCCAAGGGCAATCTGGAGGTATTCATTCAGGCGGCCAAAATGCGCAAGGAGCCCCTGGACCATGTGCTGCTCCACGGCCCGCCGGGTCTGGGGAAAACCACCCTCAGCAACATCATTGCCAACGAGATGGGGGTCAATATCCGCATCACCTCCGGCCCCGCCATTGAGAAGCCGGGGGATTTGGCGGCCCTGCTCACCAACCTCAGCGAGAATGACATCCTGTTTGTGGATGAAATCCACCGGCTCAACCGTTCGGTGGAGGAAATTCTGTATCCGGCCATGGAGGACTTTGCCATCGACATCATCATCGGCAAGGGCCCCTCCGCCAACTCCATCCGCCTGGATTTGCCCAAATTCACGCTGATTGGTGCAACCACAAGGGCGGGCCAGCTCTCCGCGCCCCTTCGGGACCGGTTTGGAGTGACCTTGCGGCTGGAGCTATATACGCCGGAGGAGCTGGCGCTTATTGTGACGCGCTCGGCGGGGATTCTGGAGGTGCCCATTGAGGCGGACGGCGCCATGGAGATTGCCCGCCGCAGCCGGGGCACCCCCCGGATTGCCAACCGGATGCTCCGCAGGGTGCGGGATTTTGCCCAGGTGAAGGCGGGCGGGGTAATTACCCGCTCGGTGGCGGACCAGGCCCTTACCGCCCTGGAGGTGGATTACCTGGGCCTGGACGCCATTGACCGGCGGATGCTTTCCAGCATCATTGCCCACTATGGCGGCGGGCCGGTGGGCCTGGAGACCCTGGCCGCCACCATCAATGAGGAGGCTGTCACTTTGGAGGATGTGTATGAGCCCTATCTCATGCAGATGGGTTTTCTCACCCGCACTCCCCGGGGACGGTGTGTTACCCGCCGGGCTTACGAGCATTTGGGCCTGCCCGTCCCCGGCGGCGGAATGGAGCAGCTGAGCCTCTGAATCCGGAATTTGGCGCATCTGGAAGGACACGGGAAAGCGCTCGTGGGAGGGGCTGACTGGGACTGCTCCCGGCTCTCTGCCCATCATGCATCGAAAGTTGCAGCCCACTTGGCAAATGTGATAAAAAATTACGGCACATTTGGAAATATTTTTCGTTAATGCTTGACAAAGCATTGGACAAATGCTTATAATGTGCAAGGAGAAACAGCATGACGTCAGAAGAACGCAGCCCTTATGAGCCCAGCGATGAAGCCCTGTGTGCCCAGGCCGCCGCAGGGGACCGCCGGGCGGAGGAATCCCTCGTGGTGCGCTATAACCGCCTGGTGCGGATGTGTGCCCGGCCCTACTTTCTGGCCGGGGGCGACAGCGAGGACTTGATTCAGGAGGGTATGGTGGGTCTGCTGGGCGCCATCCGGGAGTATGATCCCGGGAAGGCGGCGTCCTTCCGGACCTATGCGGAGGTCTGCGTCAAGAACCGGCTGTTCTCCGCCGTGAAAGCGGCGGCAAGAGATAAGCACACACCGCTGAACAACTCCGTTTCATTCGAGACCCCTCTTTTTAGCGGCTCCGGTGAGCGTTTTGCCTGCGGTACACCCGGCCGGCAAGCAGAGGACCCGGAGGAGATCTTCCTGAGCAGAGAGGCGTTCCGGGAACGCATGCGGGCGCTCCACGGTCAGCTGTCTGGTTTCGAAGCGAGCATCCTCAGGTTGTATCTGAACGGTCTGTCCTATTCTGAAATTGCGGCCGAGGTAAACAAGTCCCCCAAGTCGGTGGACAACGCTGTCCAGCGGATTCGACGGAAGCTGGCACAGCACTTTTCATCTGGCGACATCAGCGGAAGCTGAGCGCATATTACAACTGTCCCAGCACGATCGGATGTTCCGGAGGATCTGGGCAAAGAAGCAAAGAGAGGGTATCATCATGTACGAAGACAAGACTCTGGTATGTAAGGAATGTGGCCAGGAGTTCGTGTTCACCGCCGGTGAGCAGGAGTTCTATGCCGAGCGCGGCTTCCAGAACGAGCCCCAGCGCTGCAAGGCTTGCCGTGA
>CALWOL010000093.1 GCA_944383135.1 uncultured Flavonifractor sp. | reverse complement strand
AGATGGGGCGGCACAGTGGCCGCCCCACGCTGACCCTCAGTCCTCAAAATCCGGGAACAGCGCCAGCCGCTCATACTCGGCATCGCTGGTGTCCCGCAGCTTCTCCAGGGCGCTGTCTGTCAGCTCCCGCAGCTCCCCCTCGTCCGGCTCCAGATACCCCCGCATCTCCTCCAGGTTGGCGATCAGGCCCTCCCTGGTGCCGGGGTCGTAGATGCTCATAAGCTCCTGTTCCTCATAGGTAAAGCCCTTCATCGTTCTATGTCACTCCTTTTCCTGTTTTTGTGTGTCGATTGTTTGGCGGATTGCTCCCGCTGCCGGAGATCCTGTTGGTGCCGGCTCTGGTAGGCAAAGCGGAGGTCGGCCATCAGCCGGAGGCAGGCATCGGGAGGCACCTGGGCCGCCTTGTCCCGTGTGCTGGCAAACAGGGCGCGGAGGTGGGGTTCCTTGATGACCCGCATGGCCGCCTCCAGGTCTGAAAGCAGGTTCTCCTGGGTGTTCAGCGCATACTGCGCAAGTAATTTCTGTTCCTCACCGGTAAAGCGGGGGGTATAGGGGCTCATGCGCCGGAAAGCGGTCACGCGCCCATTCTCATCCCGTACCGGCTCATAGCGGGCGTCGGTTTTCAGATACATTCCATCCATCCCTGTCCCACCCAGATAGAAGCCGTTCTCATCCTTCATGGTCTCCAGCAGGGCCGTACCGTCCTCCAGAAGATAGCCCGCCTCGGTCCGGCGCTGGAACAGGCCCATTGGGACACCCTCTTGCCGGATTTCGGCTACTTCTGCGGGAACCTCTGTCAGAGTGATGACATACCGGTTGTTTTCCATATTATATTACAGCTCCCTTTCCACGCTCCTATCAGGCGTCTTTTTCTTGTGCCCCGGCTGGGGTGGCTGCTTCAGCCGTTCCACCACGGATTGCTTCTTTTGTTCCTGCCCTCCCTGGACGGCGTGTACCAGGTCCAGGAGGGAGATCTGCTGTCCTGTCCTAACCTGGGCCTCCAGCTCCGCTATGCCGGGGGTGTTGTTGATCATGCCGTCCAGCTGGTTATCGTTCTGCTCTATGCTGTCCTCGGCGGCGCGGAGCGGATTTTTGTCGGAGAAAAAGCCGGGCAGCTGGGAAAAGGCATATTGGTCTACATAGTGGCAGGATACCACGCCGTCCTGCTTGAGTGCCACGATGTCGCTGATGCTTATGCTTGGGCTGCGGTAATCCGCCGGGTGGCGGCTGTTAAACTGCTCCCACAGCTGATTCAGCTGCTGGATGGCGCTGCCCTGGGTCGTAAGCGGCGCGGTATAGACCAGATCGTAGTTGCCCTTCCGGGGGGACTCCCCCTGGGCCCGCAGCTGCTCCAGGGGGATGTAGCGGATGTCCCGCAGGTCTGCTCCCCGGTGCAGCTGATAGATGGCGAAGCAGTCCCCCCGGTGGTCCAGAAAAGCGGTTTCCCGCTTCTGCTGCTCCTCCTCCCGCAGACGGGATTGGATGGCGTCATCAAAATCCGGGCTGGCCTCCCACTCCTCGCGGGGGATGGCATAGAGGCCATCGTGGCGGTCAAAGTCCGACTCGTCAAAGACCAGCTCCGGGTTCTTACCGGGGCGGATGATGTAGACGGTAAAGTCGCCGCCGTACATCAGCTCCGCCGTGTCCAGGGAGACGGGTAGGAGGTCCCCCTCGGGATAGCCCGCCTGGACCAGGTCGTCCATAGTAAGGGCCGGGTCCGGCATGGGGTAGGTGTCCAGCTCTGTGTCCGGCCGCTCCGGCGGTGGGCCCTCCATCCCCTTTACCTCGGACTGATCCAGTACCCGCACCTGCCGGGCGGTGATCGTGCCCGTCTCCAACTGGTGTAGCAATTCCCGGCAGCGCTCCGGTGAGCCGACGAAAATGACTTCTCGTGGGATCTGTCCATGGTCAGTCGGCTCATATAGCTGGAGAAATGTGCGATCCTGATATGAGGATGTCAGGGGATTCGCCTCCATGTGACAGGTCATGCGCCGGTCCCTCTCGTCGCTTAGACGCTCCAGCCGGTCCAGCAGCGCCACGGCGGAGGGCAGCCCAGCTTGCTCTCCCACATGGTCCAGGGCGGCCCGGGTGCTGGCAAAGTGGCCGGTGCTCAGCTCCTCCCTGATCTCCGCCTCAGCCTGTTCCCTGGGGTCCAGAGAGTAGGGGTGCTTCAGCAGCCCGGCAGCCTCCAGCTCCGCCATATAGTCCAGGAAATCAGCAGCGAATTTCTCCGGGGTGTCAGGAGCATCTAAATTTGCCACATCGTGCGGCAAATGTTCTTCCTGAGAAAAATCGATCCCGTTTTCCTTGCAAATCTCCGCAAAATGGCGGTCAATGTCGGTAATCAGGCCATTGGCGGTTTTGGAGATGGTGTCCAGGCAGGTGCGCAGCTCGGACAGCTCCCGGCCTTTGCTCCAGGAGGCCAGATAGCCGAAGCTGTTGGCCCCGGTCTCAATGCCGTAATACTGACACACCACATAGGATACACTCTCGGCCTCCAGCTCCTCCGTAGAACGGCTCTTTTCCACCCCCTGGCTATGGAGGACAGCGTGGGCAATCTCGTGGACGGCGGCACTGACGGTCTGCACCTGGCTCATACCCGCCCGGAGGGCAATCTGCCGGTCATCCAAACTGAAATAGCCATCCATATTTGCTGCCATTGGCCTGACCGCCATGGGGACCGGCGCGGTCCGGCGCAGGGCCTCCATCAATGCCTCGTACTGCCGCACGTCACCGGCCAGCTCCTCCGCCAGCTGTGGGAGGGGCCTGCCGCTGGTCTGAGATACGTCGAACACGGGCACCGGGCGGAACAGGGGCACCTGAAGCTCCTTTTCCTCCATCATGACGTGGCCGTTTTCGTCCAGCATGGGCGCTTTGGTATCCGGGTCGATCTTCTGCCGCTCCACCCGCTTGACAATGGGGGCGGGCGCCACAATGTAAATGGCCTTTTCCCCCCGGTTGATGTGCCGCCCGAATTCCTCCCGCCACCGCTTGGCGCTGGCCACACGGGAAGCATTGGGCCGCTGCATTTGGATTAGAAGGACATTGCGGGCGGAATAGCTGTGAAACCGGGACATCGTGGAGAGGTACTGTTGGTATTTGCCGCTGTCGAACACCTCCCGGATGCCCTGCTCCAGCCGCTGTGTCAGCTCCTTCATCCGCTGGTCCCGGCCGGGATAGTCTTTTTTAGGCATGTTGATCTCCTTCCTGTCACAGTAAAACATGCCCCCACACAGGCCGGGATGATCCCTCCCGTGTGGGGGCGGCGGGTCATGGTGTGTAGAAAAAGTATCCGTGATTTTGCCTTGTCGGGTGAACTGGTATGGCGCTCCCGGTTCAGGCGCAGCAAGCCCTTGGAAACACAGGGCTCTCAGGCCCTGCTTTTTCTACGGCCTGCCCCGGTTTTTTGCTGCCCACGCCCGCTTGTGCCGGCGAGTGCGCTTTGCGGCGCAGGTGGGACAGTAGCGGGTGTTGGGCGACCGGGGCAGGAAGGGCTGACCGCACTCCGGGCAGCGCCGCCCACAATCCGGGCGGGCCACCTCCCCGTGCAGCTTCCGGTCCTCCGGCAGGACGGCAGAGCGGAAATAGCGGCAGAGGAGGGAGTGGGTGAGCATCTGCGGACAGGGGCAGGGGGCATACCCGTCGTCCAGCAGGAGGCAACTGCCGTGGTCACAGTTGGCGCACAGGGCGCGGATGAGGCCCCTGGCCCGGCGCAGCTGGGCATCGGTCATGCGGAGAAGCTGGCTCATGGGTCAAACACCAGCCGGAAGCCGGTCCGGGTCCCATCGTCCGAGAGCTCCACCACGGCGTCGTAGGTCTTGCCTGCTTTCTCAGACCACAGGCCGGAGACGGGGACTTTTCCATCCCTCAGCAGCGCGGCTACAATGGCCCTGGTGGGCTGTTTCTTCTTGTTCTGCCACCATTTGCTGTTTTTCCAGATAACAAACCCGCAGGCCCGGTCCTCACAGAAAAAGCCCTGTGGGTGCTCCGTAACAGCCCTGCCGCACCTGGGGCACCGGCCCACCACCTGGTGCTCCGGGGGAAACAGCACATCCCCGCCCTCCACCGGGCGGGTGCGTCCCACCAGCTCCCGCAGCATGGTGGAGATCTCCGCCATAAAATCCTCCGGGGCCAATTCACCCCGTTCCACCTCCTTCAGCCGGTACTCCCACTCGGCGGTGAGGACCGGGGCTTGCAGGGACTCGGGCAGCACCGTGATGAGGGCGGTGCCGGTGGCGGTGGGCAGGAGGGAGACCACCTTCTTGGCCTTCTTCCGCTGGACAAAGCCGGCGGACACCAGCTTTTCCAGGGTGGCGGCCCGGGTGGCCGGGGTGCCGATGCCGCGTCTTTCGGCATCTTCCGGCGCGTCGTCACAAGCTCCCTCCGCTGTTCCTCCTTCTCCCACAAAGCCTTCCGGCTTTGTGGGAACCCTATAACCTGCCCCCGCCGTCTCCATGGCGGAGAGCAGGGTGTCCTCCGTGTAGTGCTTGGGCGGTGTGGTCTTGGCTGCCTTGACCTGGGCAGAGTCCACCGGGAGGGCCTGCCCCTCAGAGAGCTGGGGCAGTGTGGAAAACGATTCATCCTCCGGCGGCCCCTCTGGGGCCACCCGGCAAAGTCGGTCGATTTCCCGCCAGCCCTCGGTCAGAATCCGCTTGCCTTTGGCGGTAAAGGTCTGCCCTTCACAGGTGCAGACGGCGGTTACCGTCTCATAGGTGTGGGGCTCATGGGCGGCCCGCAGCAGCTGACGGCAGACCAGCAAAAGCAGATTCCGCTCCCCCACAGGCAGCCCGTCCAGGTCTGCCCGCTCCAGCTCCAGGGTGGGCAGGAGGGCATGGTGATCTGATACCCGCTTGTCATCCACCAGCGCGGCCACATCCGGGAAGAAGCTGGAGCAGGCGTCAAGGGGCGGCAGCTTGGCCGCCAGACGGAGGACTGCCGAGGCGGTTTCTGCCATATCGGCGGTCAGATACCGGCTGTCCGTCCGGGGATAGGTGAGCAGCTTCTTTTCATAGAGACTTTGGGCGTAGTCCAAGGTCTGCTGGGCGGTGTAGCCCAGGGTCCGGTTGGCCTCCCGCTGGAGGGTGGTCAGGTCATAGAGGGCGGGGGGCTGCTCCGCTTTCTCCCGCCGCTCCACCGACTGGACCACGGCGGCGCTGCCCTGGCACCGGGCGGCGGCCTCCTGGGCCGCCTGCCTGCTGTCCAGCCGCTCCCCGGAGAGGGTGAGACCGCCGCAGTCCAGCTCCACCGTGTAGAAGGTTTTTGACTGAAAGGCGGCAATCTCCGCCTCCCGCTGGACGATAAGGGCCAGGGTGGGCGACATCACCCGGCCAATGTTAAGGGTGTGGCCATAGAGCAGAGAGAACAGCCGGGTGGCGTTGATGCCCACCAGCCAGTCCGCCTTGACCCGGCAGAGGGCCGCCTGGTGGAGTCCGTCATAGTCCCGGCCTGGGCGGAGGTTGGCAAAGCCCTCCCGGATGGCCCCGTCCTCCATGCTGCTGATCCACAGCAGGGAGATGGGCTTGGAGCAGCCGGCCAGGGCATAGACCGTGCGGAAAATCA
>CALWOL010000092.1 GCA_944383135.1 uncultured Flavonifractor sp. | reverse complement strand
GGGGGTGGATATCCTGGTGGCCACCCCCGGCCGGCTGGGGGACTTGTACGGCCAGAAGTTTGTGGATCTGACCAAGCTGGAAATTTTCGTGCTGGATGAGGCGGACCGGATGCTGGACATGGGCTTCATCCACGACGTACGCCGGATTCTGGGCTGGCTGCCCAGGAAAAAGCAGACTCTCTTCTTCTCCGCCACCATGCCCCCGGAGGTGCAGGGCCTGGTGGATTCCCTGCTGGTCAACCCGGTGAAGGTGGCGGTGGACCCGGTATCCTCCCCGGTGGAGGTCATTGCGCAGAAGCTGTACTATGTGGACCGGGGGAACAAGACCAAGCTGCTGGCCAGCCTCATCCAGGGGCCGGAGGTGAAAAACGCCCTGGTGTTTACCCGCACCAAGCACGGGGCAAACAAGGTGGCGGGAGACCTGGGCAAGGCGGGCATCTCCGCCGCCGCCATCCACGGCAACAAGAGCCAGACCGCCCGGCAGCAGGCCCTGGCTGACTTCAAATGCGGCCGGGTGAAGGCCCTGGTGGCCACCGACATCGCCGCCCGGGGCCTGGATATCGAGGAGCTCTCCCACGTGTTCAACTACAACCTGCCCGACGTACCCGAGACCTACGTCCACCGCATCGGCCGCACCGGCCGGGCGGGCCACGGGGGCACCGCCATTTCCTTCTGCGACATCAATGAGCAGGAGGAGCTCAAGGGCATCCAGAAGCTGCTGGGCAAGCCCATTCCGGTGGTGGAGGACCACCCCTGGCCCATGGAGGTGCTGGAGCCCCTGCCCAAGGACAAGAAGGGCCGGACGGTCAACCCCGAGGACGCCGAGGCCCGGGCCGCCGCCAAGGAGAAGCGGCGGGCGCGGGACGCGGCCAATCAGGCCGCCGCCCAGGCCAGGAAAGAGGCCGCCGCCCGGAAAAAGGAGGCGGCGCCTAGGAAGGAGACCGCTCCCCCTCCCCCGCCTCCGCCGGAGGAGAAGAAGGAGCGAAAGCCCCGCCGGGGGGTGCGCAGCAGCAAGACCCTGGAGCAGGCCCTCACCGCCACGGCGCCTGCCCGGCCCTCCGCTCCCGAGCCGGCGTATACGGATTTCTATAAGCCGGACCCCCTGGCCAGCGACACCATCATGGACGCCACCGCCCGGCTGCTGGCCCCCCGCCGCCCCGTCCGGTCCGCCCCTCCGGCGGCGGAGCCTCTGGCCCAGGAGCAGAAGAAAAAGAAGCGGAAGAAAAAGCCCGCCGCCCCGGCTCCCCAGCCCCTTCCCCAGCGGCAGGCCGCCCGCCCCGCCCCGGAGCGGAAGAAGGAGCAGCGCCGCCGGGACCGGCGGCCCATGGAGCCCACCCTCCGCAGCCATCAGAAGGACTCCACCGAGCAGCCCAGCCTGATGAAGCCCTATTACCTCAGCGACGATTGACAGCCGCGGGCGGATGGAAGCATCCGCCCGCTTTTTTTGCCCAAATTTAGAACAAATGTTTGCGTTTTTGAGGCAGCTATGGTATACTTAGCCTGGAATATCCCATCAAAGGAGGGTCTGCCATGAAGGCGCTCACCCCGAAGCAGCAGCAGATCTATGACTATATCCTCGCCTTTTCCCAGGACCACGGCTATCCCCCCTCGGTGCGGGAGATTGGGGAGCATGTGGGGCTGAAGTCCCCCTCCACCGTCCACTTCCACCTGAAGGGGCTGGAGAGCGCGGGGCTGATCACCAAGGCGGAGGGCAAGACCCGGGCCATCACGGTGAGCGGGTCCCACGCCGTCCCCGCTCAGCCGGAGCCTCCCCGGGACAGAATTCCGGTGGTGGGCAATGTGGCCGCCGGCTCCCCCATTCTGGCCCAGGAGTGTGTGGAGGACTATCTGACCTTTGAGACCGGCGGCCGGGAGGGGGAGTATTTCGCCCTAAAAGTCCGGGGAGAGTCCATGAAGTACGCCGGCATCCTCCCCGGGGATTTGGTGGTGGTCCACCAGCAGTCCGACGCCCGCAGCGGGGAGATTGTGGTTGCCCTGTTTGAGGAGGAGGCCACGGTGAAAACCCTCCGCCGGAAGGACGGGCACACCTGGCTCATGCCGGAGAACCCGGACTACGAGCCCATTGACGGGGACGGCTGCGCCATTCTGGGCAAGGTCACCGCGGTGGTGCGGCGGTACTGAGGGGATGAACCGCATCGTCTTTGACACCCCCGTGGGTCCCATGGCCCTGGAGGAGGACGGGGCCGCCCTCACTGCCCTGTATCTCCCCTGCCGCCCCATGCCCCCGGCGGGGGCGGAGACGACCCTGCTGGCGCGGGGCCGGGCGGAGCTGCTGGCGTATTTCCAGGGAAAGCGGCGGGCCTTTGACCTACCCCTCTCCCCCAGGGGCACCCCCTTTCAGCTGGCGGTGTGGCGGGAGCTGGAGCGCGTCCCCTACGGCACGGTGGTGACCTACGGGGCCCTGGCCGCCCGGGTGGGCCGCCCCAGGGCCTGCCGGGCGGTGGGTCAGGCCAACCACCGCAACCCCCTGCCCATCCTTCTTCCCTGCCACCGGGTGGTGGGGAGCGGCGGCGCCCTCACCGGCTATGCCGGCGGGCTGGCGCTGAAAAAATACTTGCTGAAGCTGGAGAGAAGCGAATGAGACTGATTACCTGGAATGTCAACGGCCTGCGGGCCTGCCTGAACAAGGGCTTTCTGGAGTTTTTCCGCCAGATAGACGCCGATGTGGTGTGCCTCCAGGAGACCAAGCTCCAGCCCCACCAGATTGCGCTGGAGCTGCCCGGCTATGAGATGTTCTGGAACAGCGCCGAGAAGAAGGGCTATTCCGGCACGGCAATCTTCACCCGGGTCAAGCCCCTGAGCGTGACCTACGGCCTGGGCATCCCGGAGCACGACACCGAGGGCCGGGTGATTACCGCGGAATTTGAGGGGTTCTACCTGGTGTGCTGCTACACCCCCAACGCCCAGGAGGGGCTGGCCCGCATTGACTACCGGATGAAGTGGGAGGACGATTTCCGGGCCTGGCTGATGGAGCTGGACCGGAAAAAGCCGGTGGTGCTGTGCGGGGATCTGAACGTGGCCCACCAGGAGATTGATTTGAAAAACCCCAAGTCCAACCGGGGCAACGCCGGCTTTTCCGACCAGGAGCGGGAGAAGATGACGGCCCTCCTGTCCAGCGGCTTTGCCGACAGCTTCCGGGCCCTCTACCCCGACAGGGCGGGGGCCTACACCTGGTGGAGCTACCGGTTCAACGCCCGGAAGAACAACGCGGGCTGGCGCATTGACTACTTCATCGTGTCGGACCGCCTCCTCCCCCAGGTGCGGGATCAGATTATTCACAGCGAGGTCACCGGCAGCGACCACTGCCCGGTGGAGCTGATATTAAGCTAAGAAGGAAAGGATTGTGACGGAGGATGTATGACGTAGTAACCTTGGGCGAGCTGCTCATCGACTTTGCCCAGCAGAGCGTGGACGGCGACGGCTACCCCACCATGGCGGCCCATCCCGGCGGAGCGCCGGGCAACTTTCTGGCGGCCCTGAACAAATACGGGGCCAGCACCGCCTTTGTGGGCAAGGTGGGGGACGACACCTTCGGCCGCCTGCTCCTGGCCACCCTGAAGGGGGCGGGGATCGAGACCCGGGGCATTGTGGTGGATCCCGCCGTGTTCACCACCCTGGCCTTCGTCACCTTCAAGGACGGGGATCGCTCCTTCAGCTTTGCCCGCAAGCCCAGCGCCGACACCATGCTCCGGTTTGAGGAGGTGGATTTGTCCCTAATTGACGGGGCGAAGGTGTTCCACTTCGGCTCCCTCAGCCTCACCGGGGAGCCGGTGCGCACCGCCACCCGCCGGGTGGTGGCCTACGCCAAGGAAAAGGGCAAGCTCATTACTTATGATCCCAACCTCCGCCCCCCCCTGTGGGACAGCGAGGCGCGGGCCAGGGAGGAAATCCTCTGGGGCCTGTGCCAGGCCGACGTGGTGAAAATCAGCGACGAGGAGGTGTCCTTCCTCTGGGGCTGCAGTGAGGAGGAGGGCGCCCGGAAGCTGCTGGAGGAGTGCGGGGTGAAGCTGGCCATGGTCACCCTGGGCCCCAAGGGCTGCCTGCTGCGCAACCGGAAGGGGAGCGTCACCGTCTCCTCCCCCAAGGTAAAGCCCATCGACACCACCGGCGCCGGGGACATCTTCGGCGGCAGCGCGGTGAGCCGCCTGATCAAGCTGGGGAAGGCCCCGGAGGATTTGGAGGAGGCGGAGCTGGAGGGCATCGCCCGCTTTGCCGCCACCGCCGCCAGCCTGTCCACCGAGCACCCCGGCGGCATCCCCAGCATCCAGGAGGAGGCTGTGGTGCTGGAGCGGATGAACGGATAACCGAACAGTCAAAGCCCCCGGCGCACAGCGCCGGGGGCTTTTTTTGCCCGGCGGGCAAAAACGGGATAGACTTCTCCCGGAAATATGGTATACTGTACTACGGCAACGTGCAAAAGTGCAGGCGCCCGGCGCCTGGGAGAGGAGCGGAATTTGATATGAGTTGTTGGTTGGAGACCAAGAGCTGGCCGGAGGCGGAGCAGGCCATTCAGGCCAGCGGCGGGGTAGCCATTGTGCCCATCGGCAGCGTGGAGCAGCACAGCCTCCATCTGCCGGTGGGGACGGACACCTATGTGGCCATCACCCTGGCGGAGGACGCGGGGGAGCAGACCGGGGCGGTGGTGACGCCCCCGGTGTGGTTCGGCTGGAGCCCCCACCACATGGTGCGGCCCGGCACCATCACCATCCGGCCGGAGGTGCTGGCGGATTTGACCTATGACATCATCGCGTCCCTGGCCTACCACGGACTGAAGAAGATTGTCCTCATCAACGGCCACCGGATTGTGAATGTGGTGTGGATGCAGATCTGCGCCGAGCGGGCCCAGCGGGAGCTGGGGGTGACGGTGAAGATTTTTGACCCGGCCTACATGTCCAAGGACATTGTGGGCCAGCTGGGCTTCGGCCCGGTGGGCCACGCCGAGGAGGTGGAGACCTCCCACATGATGTACCGCTATCCTGAGCTGGTGCATCTGGAGAAGGCCAGGGACAACCCCATTGCCGACACCCCCCTGTACTCCGTGGACCCCTGCTACACCCACGACACCCTGTGCTATGTGCCCAGCAGCTTTGCCCACGCCCAAAAGAGCGCCGAGATTGCCGGCGGGGCCACCGGCTGCCCCACCCAGTCCGACAGGGAGAAGGGCCGCATCTACCACGAGCACCTGGTGAAGAACCTGGTGGCGGTGGTGCGGAGCCTCCAGGCCCAGGACTGAGAAAGGCGGGAGAAGAGAGATGAAAAAGAGAAAGGGGACCTTCTGGTTCTTTTTGATTCTGATTGTCAGCGTGCTGATGGTCAACCCCCCCCATTGTCTACCTGTTCAATGACTACTGTGTGGAAAATCCCATCACCTTTGGCTGGCCCACCATGTTCCTGTGGCTGGAGTTCTGGTACACCGTCATGGTGGTGGATTTCCTGGTGGCCGCCATCAAGCTGAAGGCCTGGGACTGCCATCAGGACGGGACGGAAATCGTCCCGGAAGCCCGGGAACAGCGGTAAGGAGGGTGACGTGAGATGAATGTGGGAATGATCATCCTCATCTGCTACATGGCGGTGCTGCTGGGCATCGCCGTGTACGCCTCCCGCCGGGACAAGAAGAACATCAAGGACTTTGCCACCGGCGGCGGTCTGGGCATTTTTGTGCTCACCCTCACCTTCAGCGCCACCTACCACAGCGCCTACGCCTTTATGGGCGCCGGCGGCTTTGTGTACACCAACGGCATCGGCTGGTGGGTCAACGGCCTGTGGACGGTGCTCCCCGGCGTGCTGTTCTGGATTTGGGGCCGGCGGCTGTGGTTCATGGGTAAGAAGTTCGGCTACATGTCCGTGGCGGACTACGCCGCCGACGTGTATCAGTCCAACGCCGTGGGCATCCTGGTCACCGCCATCACCATGGTGTTCACCATCCCCTACGTGGCCATGCAGGCCATCGGATGCAGCTACATCTTCACCGCCATCTCCGGCGGCAAGCTGAGCTACACCGTGGGCGCCGTGCTCTTCTTTGTGATTATGATTATCCTGGTGTGGCTGGGCGGCATGAAGGGCGTGGCCATTACCGACGCGGCCCAGGGCGTGTTCATGTTCGTGGGCCTGCTGGGGGGCTCCCTGTGGGTCATTCTGGCCAACTTCCCCTCGGTGAGCGCGGCCTTTGCGGCGGCCTTTGAAAACTGCCCGGCGCTGTTCACCATGCCCGGCCCCAACGGCCTGGTCACCTTCCAGGACTGGCTCAGCCGCTGGCTGGTCATCACCTTCGGCATGATGATGTTCCCCCAGGTCTCCCTGCGGTTCTTCGCCGGCAGGAGCCTGCGGGTGATGAAGTGGTCCGCGGTGTTTTCCTCCATCTACCTGACCTACATCTACGTCCTCACCCCCTGCGTGGGCTTCATCGGCCGGCTGCTGATGCCGGAGCTGGCGGCGGCGGACACCATCTTCCCCGAGCTGCTGCTGAAGTACACCCCCACCGCCTTTGCCGCCCTGGTCATCTCCGGGGCTCTGGCGGCGGCCATGTCCACCGGCGACTCCCAGCTCCACGCCTCGGCGGCCATGATTTCCACCGACGTGTACAAAAAGTACATCAACCCCAACGCCAGCGAAAAGAAGCAGTACAGCGTGGCCCGGGCCGGGGTGCTGGTGGTGGGCCTCATTTCGGTGATTTTCGCCCTGATCCGCCCCGGGATGCTCTCCGATCTGCTCAACCTGGCCAACAGCGGCGTGGGCGTGCTGGTCCCCACCATTGTGGGCGGCATGTACTGGAAGCGGGCCACCAAGCAGGCGGCCATTCTCTCCACCGTGGTGGGCGAGGTGCTGATGGTGCTCTTTACCTTCATCCTGAAGGTGTCCCCCCTGGGCTTTTCCGCCGGCCTGTGGGCCATGGCGTTGTCCGCGGTTCTCTACCTGGCGGTGTGCCTGGTTACCACGCCGGGCGCCCGGGTGGGCCGGGTGGTGGACGCCATCAACGAATTTTTCCACAGCTGACACGGACAAAAGGCGGCCCGCGGACAGGCTCCGCGGGCCGCCTTTTCATGCCTCCAGACCCAGCAGCACCTGGCCGGCGGCCCGGGCGAAGAGCCGGGCGGCGGCCAGCGCCTCCTGGAGGGTATTGCCGTGGGTGCCCACCTCCACCAGCAGGGAGCCGGTGCACAGCTGCTGGTTATACCGGGAGGAGCGGAGGGTCATGGGCCGGGCCAGGGTGGGATAGAGGGTGTTCAGGCCGTTCTGGATTTTGCAGGCCAGGGTGAGGTTTTCCAGCCAGTTGGGGTGCTCTCCCCCCTCGCTGGAGCCCAGCACCAGCATCACCTGGGCGGTGGAGGTACCGTCCACCGTGGTCACCGCCTTGTACACCGTGCCGTCCTCCCCGATGAGGGCGTCCCGGTGGACGTCCAGCACCACGCGGATGGTGGGATACTGCTCCAGCCAGGCCGCCACCGCCGCCGCCGAGCGGTCATAGGCCCCGTTGTATTGGGGGTAGTCGAAGAGGGTGTCGTCATGGATGACCCCCAGGCCCATTTCGGTAAAGACCTGCTCCATCTCCTCCCCCACCCGCACCATGTTGCAGCTGGTGTCCAGAGTGCGGCTGTTGTTGTCCGAGGGGGTGTACACGTCGGCCCCGTCGGGGGTGTAGGCCTCGGTGGCGTGGGTGTGAACGATGAGAATCTGAGGCCCCTCCTCCGGCAGGGTGATGTTCACCGGGGCGGCGGCGGCCGCCGCCAAATCCACCGACAGCCCGGTGCGATTGTAGAGGTACAGCCCTCCCGCCGTATCATACCCCTCCGGGCTGGTGGGCACCAGGGTGCGGGCCACAATGTCCGACGGGGCGGCGGTGGTGTCCGGGGGCTCGGTGAGGTCATCCAAATCCCGGGCGGGCTGTCCGGCGGGCAGATCCAGCTCCTCCTCCCCCGTCTCCCCCTCCGGCGTCCCGGCCCCCGTCCGCAGCAGCGGGGACTGGCTCACCGCAAGCCGCCCCCAGCCGTCCAGCTGGGCCAGGGGCCCCTCCTCCGGCGCCAGGCCCAGCTCCGCCTCCAGAGCCGCCGCCACGAAGGCCGGGTCCTCCCCCAGCTGCCGCAGGGCCCCCGCCGCCCCCGCCCCGGTGCACAGGGGGAGCACCCACACCGCCAGGGTGGCCAGAAACAGGGCCAGGGCCCGGCGCAGCAGCCGCCCCCACAGAATCCTTCCCTTCATGTCGCATCATCCTTTGTAAGTTGATATTCCAGCCTATGCGCCCGCTTTGGGAAATATGAGCCTGTCTCCTTTGTTTTTCCATCGCACCAGAAAAGTTTGATACTCAAAGTATCTTGACATTTTCCTTGGGCCGTGTATAATGCTTAACAGCGTAAGGAGGGAGCGGTATGGAGCAGGGCAGAGAGCGGCTGAACCGGTTTTTGACAGAGCTGGTGGAGCGCATCCAGTGGGCGGAGGCCGGCTTTTTGTCCCAGGCGAACCTGTCTCCCCAGGAGGTCCGGCTGCTGGAGACCGTCTGCCAGGCGGTGGACGGCGGGCTGGACAACCGCTCCACCGCCATCGCGGCAGCCCGGCGGGTCACCGCGGGGACGCTGACCTCGGCGGTCAAGCTGCTGGAGAAGAAGGGATACCTCACCCGCCGCCGGGACGAGCGGGACCGGCGGGTGGTGCGGCTGCTGCCCACCGAGCTGGGGCGGAAGGCCAGCGAGGGGTATGCCGCCTTTCGGAAGAAGTGGACGGAAAACGCCATTGCCTGCCTGACGGAGGACGAGGCGGCGGGCCTGATCCGGACGGTGGATAAGCTGTCCCGGGCCCTGCACCGGGGCGGCGTACAAACACAAATGGAGGAATTGATATGAGCAGAATTGCCATTGCCACGGACAGCAACAGCGGCATTACCCAGGCCCAGGCCGGGGAGCTGGGCCTGTTTGTGCTGCCCATGCCCTTTTACATCAATGACGAGCTGTTTCTGGAGGACATCACCCTGACTCAGGAGCAGTTCTACCAGCGCCTGGCGGAGGACGCCGACGTCAAGACCACCCAGCCCGCCCCCGGGGACGTGGTGGAGCTGTGGGAGAAGATCCTGCGGGACTATGACCAGGTGGTGTACATCCCCATGTCCAGCGGACTGAGCTCCTCCTGGGAGACGGCGGAAATGCTCTCCCAGGACTACGAGGGCAGGGTATTTGTGGTGAACAACCAGCGCATTTCCATTACCCAGCGCCAGTCGGTGCTGGATGCCCAGGCCATGGTCCGGGCGGGGATGGGGGCGGCGGACATCAAGGCCCTGCTGGAGCAGACCAAGTTTGACTCGGATATCTATATCACCGTGGACACCCTGAAATACCTGAAAAAGGGCGGCCGGTGCACCCCTGCCGCCGCGGCCCTGGGCACGGTGCTGGGGCTGAAGCCGGTGCTGCGCATCCAGGGGGAGAAGCTGGACTCCTTTGCCAAGGCCCGGGGGTGGAAGGCGGCCAAAAAGACCATGCTGGACGCCATCCATGCCACCATGGACACCCGGTTCGCCGGGGAGGAGCTCCACATTGCCGCCGCCTACACCGGAAAGCGGGAGGATGCCCAGGAGTGGCTGGATGAGCTGGAGGCGGCCTTCCCCGGCTGCCCCATTCACATGGATGCCCTGTCCCTGTCGGTGGCCTGCCACATCGGCCCCGGCGCCCTGGCCGTGGCGGTGACCAAGGCCCTGAAGATCTGAGACGGCAAAAAAGTGCGTTCCCTCTGCGGGAACGCACTTTTTTTGTCCAATCACAAGAATATGGGCTGGCCGGGCGCGTTATTCCTGGGGACCGGCGGTGTGGTGCATGGACAGGGGCTTGACGTTGAAGTTGGAGCGGTACTCGGTCTCGTGCCAGAAGATATCCTCGGCCACCAGGCACTCGGGGTTGAGCTCCACCCCCTCCAGCATAATCTCCTTGAACTTCTTGTACCCCGCCCGGTCAATGAGGTGGCCGCCGTGGAGGTACTCGGGCTTGTAGTCCATCACCCAGGCGGAGAACTTCTGCCAGTTCTTCAGCACCCCCAGGATCACATCCTCGGTGGCCCAGTTGAGGAACATCTTGCCGGTGCGGGGGGTCTGCCGGCCGGTGCGGCCCCCCAGGATGACCCGGTAGAACTTGGTCTCCTGGCGGGTCCAGGCGGAGGTGGGGCAGATTTTCACGCACTCGCCGCAGCCCACGCAGCAGCAGGGGTCCTTCTCAATCTTGCCGATGCCCTCGTTGACGGAGAGCACCCGGGTGGCCCCGTGCTCGCAGGCCCGGACGCAGGCGCCGCAGCCGATGCACCGCTCGGGGTGGTAGGTCATCCGGGCCACGCCGATGATGCCGAAGTCGCACAGGTGGGCCTTGTTGCAGTCGTTGGGGCAGCCGGCGATGTTGATTTTGATGTGGTAGTGGCTGGGGAAGATGATGGGCTCAATCTTCCGGGCCAGCTCAAAGGTGTTGCAGTTGCCGCAGATGCAGTGGTAGTTGCCCAC
>CALWOL010000091.1 GCA_944383135.1 uncultured Flavonifractor sp. | reverse complement strand
AAAGCAGCTGGAGATTGAGGAGGGCTACGCCCAGCAGGGCAAGGAGGACTCCCTGCTCCGGGACAAGGTCACCGAGGAGGAGATCGCCCGGATCATCGAGCGCTGGACGGGCATCCCGGTGGCCAAGCTCATGGAGGGGGAGCGGGAGAAGCTGCTCCACCTGGAGGACATCCTCCACCAGCGGGTGGTGGGCCAGGACGAGGCGGTGCGCCTGGTGAGCGAGGCCATCCTGCGCAGCCGGGCGGGCATCGCCGACCCGGACCGGCCCATCGGCTCCTTCCTCTTCCTGGGCCCCACCGGCGTGGGCAAGACCGAACTGGCCAAGACCCTGGCCGAGGCCCTGTTCGACAGCGAGAAGAACATGGTGCGCATCGACATGAGCGAGTATATGGAGAAGTTCTCCGTCTCCCGCCTCATCGGTGCCCCTCCGGGATACGTGGGCTATGAGGAGGGCGGCCAGCTCACCGAGGCCGTCCGCCGCCACCCCTACTCCGTGGTCCTCTTCGACGAGGTGGAGAAGGCCCACCCAGACGTATTCAACATCCTGCTCCAGGTGCTGGACGACGGCCGCATTACCGACAGCCAGGGCCGCACCGTGGACTTCAAGAACACCATCATCATTCTCACCTCCAACCTGGGCTCCCAGTACCTGCTGGACGGCATCGACCAGGACGGGGAAATCACCGGGGAGGCCAGGAGCCAGGTGGAGGAGCTGCTCCGCCGCTCCTTCCGGCCCGAGTTCCTCAACCGTCTGGACGAGATTGTGTTCTACAAGCCCCTCACCAAGGACAACATCACCCACATCATCGACCTGCTGGTGGCCGAGCTGAATCAGCGTTTGAGCGAGAAGCAGCTGAAGGTGGTCCTCACCGACAGCGCAAAGCGCTTCATCATTGACAGCGCCTATGACCCCGCTTTCGGCGCCCGGCCCCTGCGCCGCTTCGTGCAGCACTCCGTGGAGACCCTCATCAGCCGGAAAATCATCGGCGATGAGGTGGAGAGCGGCGACACCCTCACAGTGGACTGCGTCAACGGCGAGCTGACCGTGGAGGCCAAAACCGTCCTCACCGGTGAAGTGGTGGACCAGGCCTGACCCTTTTCCCTTTTGCCCCTGAACGGGCCCGGAATCGGTTTCTCCGGTTCCGGCCTCCGTCCAGGGGCTTTTTTTCAGTCAAAATCGGCGGACCGGCGTCAGGTCCTTTCGTTTCCAATCGTACTGTTGAATGAAGGGGGGAACCGGTGTGGAGACGACCATGGAGCGGGAGTGGGAGGCCCAGCGGGTGCTGGCCCAGTACGGCAGGCTGCTTGGCACCGTGGCCGGCGCCCTGCTGCCCGGGCACCCGGAGGACGCCGAGGAGTGCGTTCAGGACGCGGTATGGGCCTACGTGGACCAGCCCCAGAAGTGGGACTCGTCCAAGGGCAGCGAAAAAACCTACCTGTGCGTACTGACCCGCAGCCGGGCCATGGACCGCCGGCGCAGGCTGGCGGCCCGGCGGGAGGAACCGCTGGAGGACCACGCGGGAGCCCTCCAGGCGGAGGACCACGCCGAGCAGGCCGCCCTCCGGGACGGGCTGCGCCGGGCCCTGGGGGAGCTGACCCCGGCGGAGCGGCGGCTGTTCACCCTGCGCTTTCTCTACCAATGGCCCTCGGCGGAGATCGGGCGGACCCTGGGTCTGTCGGTCAACGGGGTGGACGCCCGGGTGGCCCGCCTGCGCAGGAAGCTGAAAGGACTGCTGGCCCGGCAGGGACTGGGCTGGAGCGGAAAGGAGGACGGCGGATGAAAACCTATGCTTGGGAGCAGCTGCTGGAGGAGGAGGACCTTGTGGCCCTGACGGAGGAGGCCCTGGCCACCCGGCGGGCGGGGCGCATCTCCTGGCGGCGGCTGGGGGCGGCGGCGGCCTGCCTGGCCCTTGTCCTGTGCCTGGCCAACTATCCCGCCCTGGCGGCGGGGGTAAAGCGCCTGGTGGACTACTTCTCCGGCGTGGGCGCGGTGGACCAGGGGACCCCGGTGCTGGTGCTGGAGGAGCCGCTGACCTGGACCGACGGCGCCTGGAGCTACCGTCTGGACGCCTATCAGGCCGGCGGGCAGCTCTTTGTCCGGATGGAGTACCTGTCCACCCAGCTGGAGCCGGGGGCGGACATTGACAGCAGCATACCTGATTATGACGTGGAAGCCCAGCTGCTCCCCCCCGCGGATTATGAGGGGGACTGGCTGCCTCTGGAGCAGGCAGTGGACCGCTGTTTGGCCAGCTATGAGGACCTGAACACCTGGGGCTCCCCGGAGGGGGCCACCCTGCGGGAGGCGGGGTACCGCACCTACGGCTCCCACTCCACCCTGTTCCAGGTGGACGCCTTTGCCGGGGACAGCTACCGGCTCAGGCTGCGCTTCACCCATGACTCGGCAGCGGGGGGCGCGCACACCTCCACCTATGAAAAGGAGCTTCACCTCATTCCGGAGGAGGCCAAGCCCGCTGTCTCGGACAGCCGCGCCTTCCCGGAGGGGACCGTCACCGTTCTGGTGAGCGAGGACGGCTCCGGCGTCACCAATTTTGTGGAGTGGTCCTCCTCTCCGGCGGGGGACCCCGCCATTCACAGCCTGGAGCTCCAGTTCATCGGCGCCTCGGGCAAGCGCTATCCCGCCGGGTTCCACAACACCTATCTGGAGGACTTTGAGCATGTGGAGTACTACCCCAGATATCCGGTGGAGGAGCCCATCACGGCGGTGGAAATCAGCGGCATCCTGTTCGGGGACCGCTCCGGCCAGTGGCAGCAGAGGTATGAGGACCTGAACTGGGTCATTTCCCTGACCTAATTTGGACAAAAAATGACCGCCTCCCGGCGGTCATTTTTTGTGCCTATTTATCCACCTGGGGAATCTCGGTCTTGTCCACCTCGTCCAGGTTGCGGAGGTAGTGCTTGGTCTCCCGGGCGATGACGCCGGAGAGCAGCAGCACGGCGATGAGGTTGGGGATGGCCATAAAGGCGTTGAGGATGTCGGCGATGGTCCACACCAGATCCAGGGCCAGCACCGGGCCCACCACCACCACGGCCACAAAGATGATCTTATAGGGCAGGATGGCCTTTTTGCCCCACAGGTACTGGGCGCACCGCTCGCCGTAGTAGGACCAGCCCAGGATGGTGGACCAGGCGAAGGTGATGATGCCCACCACCAGAATCACCGGCCCCAGCACGGGAATCTGAGAGAAGGCCAGGGTGGTGAGCTGGCCGCCGTCGGCTACCGAGTCCATGTTAATCTGGGGGTTCTTCATAATGGTGGATACCAGCACCAGGCCGGTCATCAGGCACACCACCACGGTGTCCCAGAAGGTACCGGTGGCGGACACCAGGGCCTGGCGCACCGGGTTGCGGGTCTGGGCGGCGGAGGCCACCAGGGGGGCGGAGCCCATGCCGGACTCGTTGGAGAACAGGCCCCGGGCCACGCCGAAGCGCATGGCCACCATCAGGCCCTGACCCACCAGGCCGCCGGCCACCGCGCCGGGCTGGAAGGCCAGGGAGAGGATGGCGGAGACGGCGGGGCCGATAAAGTCGTAGTTGATGCCCAGGATGATGATGCAGCCCAGCACGTAAAAGGCGGCCATAAAGGGCACCAGCTTTTCACACACGCTGGCGATGGACTGGATGCCGCCGATGATGACGATGGCGGTGAGGATACCGCCCACGATGCCCACGGCGATGGGAGGGATGCCGATGGGGATGTTGTTCTCAATGACCTCGGCGATGGCGTTGATTTGGGTGCCGCAGCCGATGCCGAAGGAGGCCAGGGTGGCCAGGGCGGCGAAGAGGACCCCCAGCCACTTCATGTTCAGGCCCCGCTCCAGGGCGTACATGGCGCCTCCCTGCATCCTGCCGTCGGGGGTGCGCACCCGGTACTTGACGGCTATGAGGGATTCGGCGTACTTGGTGGCGATACCGAACACGCCGGCGATCCAGCACCAGAACACGGCGCCGGGCCCCCCCAGGAAGACGGCGGTGCCCACGCCGATGATGTTGCCCGTGCCGATGGTGGAGGCCAGGGCGGTGGTGAGGGCCTGGAACTGGCTGACGTCGCCGGGGGCCTCCGGGTCACGGGTCACCGACAGCTTGATGCCGGTGAAGGTCTTGCGCTGGATGAAGCCGGTGCGCACCGTCATGAACACGTGGGTGCCGAAGAGCAGCACGATCATGGGCAGACCCCAGATAAAATCGTCCAGCCAGTTGATGAAGTTGATGATTGCCTCC
>CALWOL010000090.1 GCA_944383135.1 uncultured Flavonifractor sp. | reverse complement strand
GCCAAGGCCCTGGCCGCCGGCGCCAATGTGGTGATGCTGGGCTCCCTGCTGGCGGGGTGCGAGGAGTCCCCCGGAGACACCGAGGTTTATCAGGGCCGCCAGTTCAAGGTCTACCGGGGCATGGGCTCCCTGGGGGCCATGAGCAAGGGCTCCAAGGGCCGCGATTTGCGGGAGAGCGACAAAAAGCGGGTCCCCGGGGGCGTGGAGGGCCGCGTGCCCTACAAGGGCCTCACCGGGGAGACGGTGTACCAGCTCATGGGTGGCCTGCGGGCCGGCATGGGCTATACCGGCTGCCGCAACGTGGAGGAGCTGCACACCAAGGCGCAGTTTATGCAGATTACCGCCGCCGGCCTGAAGGAGTCCCACCCCCACGACATCTATATCACCAAGGAAGCCCCCAACTACACCCTCAATCCCCAATAAACCTTTCTCCTGTCCGGAGCGGAATTCCACTCCGGACAGGAGAAAATTTTTTACGGTACTGTGCAAAAGCCCCGGAGTATGGTATACTGCATTCAGACGATTACAGGGGCCCGCCCGGGGCCCGGGGAGGGTACGGCATGGAAGAGAGACTGTTCAGCAACGCAAACATCCTGTCCTGGCTGCAATATTTTGCCCAGAACATGGAGGTGGATTTGGAAAAGGTCAAGATCCTGGACATCACCCGGAAGAACAAGAACCTCATCCCCATGGTGGAGTCCCACCGGGCGGTGCTGGTGTTCACCGAGGCGGGCCACGCGGATATTTTCTACCGCATGTGGGACGCCGGCCTGGGGGAGTGCGAGGTGTGGTATAACGAGGGCTCGGAGCCTGCCGGCCCCATCCTCCACAAGCCCCTGAAGGATATGATCAACCGGGGCATCAACGCCTCGGCGGGGATGCTGATTCTCAACCCCAACGCCCGCAGCACCTACAAGATCGGCATGGACAACTCCAGCTTCTCCCGGGGCTCCATCCACTATGTGGGCAGCGAGATCCGCTCGGTGATTCTCAACAAGATGCATACCGCCCTCACGGACAACCTGTGCGTCATCAGCGGCGCCTCCATCGCCGTGGAGGCCGCCATCATCGCCAGTGAGGGCACCGTCATCGCCGTGGAATACAGCGGGGCCGATCGCCGCACCATGGAGGAGAACGCAAACCAGTTCGGGCTGAATAACATCGTGGTGATTGACCATGTGGACGACGAGAGCATGAAGGGCTTGCCGGTGCCCGGCCTGACCATGCTGGTGGCGTCGGCCAGCATGGAACAGGAGCTGCAATGCCTGCTCCGGCTCAACCCCCACATGGAGTTTGTGATTTACACCCTGGATTTCCGCTGCGCCGCCTCCATCCCAGCCCTGTTTGAGCGCCTGGGGATCAGGGAGACCGAGGTGATTCAGATTGCGGTGTCCAAGCTGTCCTCCAAAAATACCTTCAACCAGGAGCCCGCTCCCTGGATTATTACCTGCCGGGCTTGACATTTTCCGTCGAAGGCGGTATGATATTCAGCAATCTAACATAGTAATGCAGCAAAGACGATGAAGGAGACAGTAGGGCCAGACGGAAGCGTCACAGAGAGCCGGCGGCAGGTGAGAGGCCGGTATCAGTACGTCCCGCCCCAAAATCACTCCGGAGTTCCAGCCCCAAACGGCCAAGGCCGGAGTAGGCGCTGGCGGTCCTCCCCGTTAGCGGAGGGGCGTATGTCGGTACGCGGTAACTGGGTGGTACAGCGATGTGCTTTTTGGCGCTCGTCCCGTTGCGGGACGGGCGCTTTTTGACTGAGAGGGAGGAATACACCATGAGCAGCACCATGACAGAGATCCGCTGGCACGGGCGCGGGGGCCAGGGGGCCAAAACCGCCTGCCTGCTGCTGGCGGACGCGGCCTTTGCCTCGGGCAAGTATGTCCAGGGCTTTCCCGAGTACGGTCCGGAGCGGATGGGGGCCCCGATCACGGCCTACAACCGCATCAGCGACGAGCCCTGCACCATCCACTCCAACATCTACCGCCCCAACTATGTGGTGGTGGTGGACGAGAGCCTGCTGTCCACCGTGGATGTCACCGCCGGGCTGGACCCGGAGGGGGCCATTGTGGTGAATACCTCCCAGCCGCCGGAGGCCATCCGCCCCCTGCTGCGGGGCTATCCAGGCCGGGTGTACACCATTGACGCCCGCACCATCTCGGAAAAGCACCTGGGGGGCTATTTCCCCAATACCCCCATGCTGGCCGCCATCGTCCAGGTGAGCCGGGTGCTGGATACCGGCCGCTTCATCGCCGATATGGAGGCCTCCTTCCGGCACAAGTTTGCCACCAAGCCCCAGGTGATTCAGGGGAATATGAACTGCCTCATCCAATCCATGAAGGAGGTGCACGGAGCATGAGCCGCAGCGCCAAGGACATCAATGAGCAGATCCCATGGCAGGAGACCAATCCCGGAGGGGAAATTTACGAGGGGGGCACCGCCCGGCTGGTGAACACCGGGGCCTGGCGCTCCGATGTGCCGGTCTGGGAGAGCGACAAGTGCAAGCAGTGCCTGCTGTGCGCGCCCTTCTGTCCCGATTCCTCCATTCCCGTTACCGACGGGAAGCGGGGGGACTTTGATCTGGACCACTGCAAGGGCTGCGGCATCTGCTGGAAGGTGTGCCCCTTCCAGGCCATTCACATGGAAAAGGAGGTGCGGTAAATGAGCATCCGGGAGCGCCTTAGCGGCAACGAGGCCATCGCCTACGCCATGCGCCAGATTGAGCCCGACGTGTTTGCCGCCTTCCCCATCACCCCCTCCACCGAGATTCCCCAGTACTTTGCCCAGTACGTGGCCAACGGCCAGGTGAGCACCCAGTACGTCACCGTGGAGAGCGAACACTCCTCCATGTCCACCTGCGTGGGGGCGGCCGCCGCCGGAGCCCGGGCGGTCACCGCCACCTCCTCCTGCGGCCTGGCCTTTATGTATGAGATGCTGTACGTGGCGGCCTCCGCCCGGCTGCCCATCACTCTGGCCTGTGTCAACCGTACCCTCACCGGCCCCATCAACATCAATAACGACCACTCCGACTCCATGGGCGCCCGGGACTCCGGCTGGCTTCAAATCTATGCCGAGAACAACCAGGAGGCCTATGACAACTACCTCCAGGCCATGCGCATCTCCGAGGACCCCCGGGTCCGCCTGCCCATTATGATCTGTCAGGACGGTTTTATCACCTCCCACGCCGTGGAGAACATTCTCCTGGAGGAGGATGCCGCCGTAAAGCGGTTCGTGGGGGAGTACAAGCCGGAGCACTACCTGCTCAAGCATGAAAATCCCCTGGCGGTGGGCCCCTACGATACCTGTCCCTACTGCATGGAGCACAAGGTCCAGCAGGCCGAGGCCATGAAAGCCGCCAAGCAGGTGGTGCTGGAGGTGGCCGCCGACTTTGAACGCACCTTCGGCCGGAAGTACGGCTTCTTTGAGTGCTATGAGATGGAGGACGCCCAGGTGGCTCTGGTGCTCATCGGCTCCACCGCCGGCACCGCCAAGGCCTGCATCCGGAACCTCCGGGCCCAGGGGGTGAAGGCGGGGCTTGTGAAGCTGCGGGTGTTCCGACCCTTCCCCATGGAGGAGCTGGCCGCCGCCCTGTCCCACGTGAAGGCGGTGGCGGTGATGGACAAGTGCGAGGGCAATTCCGGCTGCGGCGGGCCGCTGTTTGCCGAGACCTGCGCCGCCTGCTATGACCTGCCTGTCCGGCCCATGCTCATCAACGTGGTGTACGGCCTGGCGGGCCGGGACTGCCGGGTGGAGGATGTGGAGCGGGTGTACCGCCATCTGCTGAAGATGGCGGAGACCGGCGTTACCGGCCCCCGCTACCTCCACATGGGCCAGCGCAGCAATGCTGAGGAGGTGCTGTAAGATGGCATACAACCACAAAAAAGAGCTCTCCAAGCCCGAGCGGTTTGTGGGCGGCCACCGGCTATGCGCTGGGTGCGGCGCCGGTATCGTCTGCCGGGCCATGACCCGGGCCCTGGACGAGGGGGACAGGGCGGTGATCTGCAACGCCACCGGCTGCCTGGAGGTATCCTCCTTCCTCTACCCCTACACCGCCTGGGAGGACAGCTACATCCACTCCGCCTTTGAGAACGCCGCCGCCACCTGCGGAGGGGTGGAGGCGGCCTACAAGGCCCTGAAAAAGAAGGGGAGGGTGCAGGATAATTATAAATTCCTCACCATCGGCGGGGACGGCGGCACCTATGACATCGGCTTCCAGTCCCTCTCCGGGGCCATGGAGCGGGGCCACGACATGGTGTACTTCTGCTATGACAACGAGGCCTATATGAACACCGGCATCCAGCGCTCCTCCTCCACCCCCCGGTTTGCCAGCGCCACCACCTCCCCGGCGGGGACAGCGTCCACGGGCAAGACGCAGGAGAAAAAGGATTTGACGGCGATTCTGGCGGCCCACCGGATTCCCTACGTGGCCCAGACCACCTTCCTGGGCAATTTCAAGGACTTTCACGAAAAGGCCCACCGGGCCATCTATACCCCTGGGCCCGCCTTTGTCAATGTGCTGGCCCCCTGTCCCCGGGGCTGGCAGTATTCCCCGGAGCTGCTGCCCGAGCTGTGCCGCCTGGCGGTGGAGACCTGTGTGTGGCCCCTGTTCGAGGTGGTGGAGGGCCGGTGGATGCTCTCCTACGAGCCCCGCAAAAAGCTGCCGGTCACAGAATTTATGAAGCTCCAGGGCCGGTTCAAGCACTGCTTCCAGCCGGGGAACGAGTGGATTCTGGAGGCCGCCCAGCAGTACGTGGATGAAAAGTGGGAGGAGCTGCTGGCCAAGTGCCGGGGCTGACGGGACAGAACGGAAACGGCTCCTGCCGCGGGGCAGGAGCCTTTCTGTCTCTGTTGTGCGCTGGGAGAGGGTTTACAGCTGCCCTTTCCACACCCGGGCCAGGATATCCTTGAGCACCAGCACCGCGTCGGTGCTGGTGTAGCCGTACTCCACCCGCAGCCGGGTGAGCATCTCCCCCAGCGCGGGGGCGTAGTCGCCGATTCGCACCTTCTCGCGGTAGGCGGCCAGCACCGGGTATTTTTTGCTCCAGACCTTGTTCCAGTCGATTCTGGCCTGGGCCTCGTCGCTGACGCTGTCAATCATCTGCCGGGCCTGCTGCTCGTCGAAGTCGTACTCAATGAGCTCATCCAGGGTCATGTGGTAGAGCGTGGCCAGCCCCTTGGACTGGCGGATATCCGGCAGGGTCTCACCCCGATTTCCCATTTGGAGATGGTCTGGCGGCTGACCCCCAGCTTCTCCGCCACATTCTCCTGGGACAGGCCGCTTTTCTTCCGGGCATGGTATAAACTGCTTCCCAAACTCATGGCAGGTTCCTCCTCTGCTTGTGTAGCTTCTGTCAGGATACCACCTGACGGGAGAGAAAGCCACCAACGCAAAGCGCCACTTCCGCCCGTTTTTTTAACAGGAGGCTCAGCGCTGCCGGTGCAGATATCGCGCAGGCTTTCCCGGGCGCTGCCCACCTCGGGCAGCAGCACCGGCGGGAAGGGGGGCGGTGTCCTTTTTCGGATCAGAGCGGGGAATGATTGATATTGTCCGCCAAATCGTGTATCATCAAACTGAAAACAGGGACGCGGGAGGCGCGCCCGGTCTGTTTGGCATATGCCGCAAGTGTGACAGCTGCGGAATAGGAGGGGGAATTGGAATGCTGCTGAAGCCTTCAGATGTGATTCAGCCTGTCCTGACCGACGAAGAGGTACAGGAATGCCTTGCCACGGCACAGTGCCTGCTGAAAAGCATGCAGGACCGGGGCGATTTGCATACCCGGGGCGTTTTGGAGCGGTATATCGACATTGTCATGGGAGAAATCGCGGAGCAATCCGTAATCAAATGGGTGCAAAGTCAGGGGAAATTTGCCCAGTCCGCCGTTGACAAAACCTCCGGCAGGCCGGACAGCGGGCGTGATGTGCTGTTTCACTCCCGGGAAGGGCGCAGCATCAGCTGCTCGGTGAAATCCTCCCTCTCCGTGCACCACAGCAATGTGGCGGACATGCTCAGCCAGTTTCACCTGGCGTCCAAGCAAAGCGAAATCCGGGGCATCAATATCCAGGTCTATTTTTGGCTGGATTTGTCGTCCAAGCCGCGGGTTACCGTCCCTACCGAGAAAAACATGGCGATTATCGGCTGGCTTGGCCGCAAGGATCTGAAGGGCATCGCGGAGAGCGCCTACGCCACCGAGGCCCGTCCGGTGGTGCGCGCGCCGCTGAACGGGATGCGGCCCATGCGGGACTTGCTTGAGCTTTTGGGATGACAGACAGCGCGGCGGAAATCCAGACGGAAGTCGATGGAGGATTACACTTGGAGCACATGAAATTTGAAACTCCGGATTTGGCGGCACAAAACATGGAGAAGCTCGCCGGGCTGTTTCCCGGCTGTGTTACGGAGCGGCCGGACGGCAGGGGCGGAGTGAAAAAGGCGGTCAACTTCGATTTGCTCAGGCAGCTGCTGGGTGAACCGTGCCGGGAGGACGGCGAGAGCTACGAATTTACCTGGGTGGGGAAAAAGGACTCCCTTGCGGAGGCCAACCGGCCCAGCCGCATGACCCTGCGCCCCTGCCCCGGGGAGAGCAAGAACTGGGACAGCACGGAAAACCTCTATCTGGAGGGGGACAATCTGGAGGTGCTGAAGCTCCTGCAGGAGGCATACCTGGGCAAGGTGAAGATGATCTACATCGACCCGCCCTATAATACCGGCCATGATTTCCTGTTCAAGGACCGCTTTGTATCAGACAAGGAGAAGTACGTCCGGCGGATGGGCCTGCTTGACAAGGGGGGAAACAAACGGTTTACAGAGAACCCGGGGGGCAATCCCCGTTTCCACTCCGACTGGTGCAGCATGATGTATCCACGGCTGCTGCTGGCCAGAAACCTGCTGACGGAGGACGGGGCGATTTTCATTTCCATTGACGACCATGAGATTGACAATTTGAAAAAAATTTGCGATTTGGTCTTTGGAGAGCGGCAGTTTGTGGCCACCTTTCCCTGGAGAAAGCGGACTGCCAAGTCTGATGTGCCCTTCGGTGTTTCCCAGGATTACGAGTGGATTGTATGCTACGCCAAAAGCGGCTCCTTTGCCGCCAGGAAAACCGGGACAAAAAGAAAATACTATGAGACCCCCGACTTTCCCGGCAGGCCGTGGAGAATCCACGACCTGACCAAGCAGACCACGGCAGGCGAGCGGCCCAACAGCTTTTTTACCATTGTCAATCCCAGAACGGGGGAGCAATATCCCGCCAACCCAAACCGCACCTGGGCCATCACCCAGGAGACCTTTGCGGTCTACTACGCCGACAACCGCATTGTTTTTCCCGGCGATTACCCGTTTTTGAATATCTCCAAGCCCGCGCTGCGCTACTGGAAGCAGGACGATATGGCCAAGGCGGGGGATGGCTTCGGACTGATGCCGGTCAGCACGAAATTGCCCGAGGGCATCGGAATGTCCCTGGACGGCACCAAGGAGATTACCGCGCTTTTTGACGGCAAGGTATTCAGCTTTCCAAAAACCATGCCGCTCATCAAATTTTTGGTTGAAATTTCCACCAAGGTGGATAAGGACGGGGTGATTCTGGACTTTTTCTCCGGCTCGGCCACCACGGCCCACGCGGTGATGCAGCTCAACGCCGAGGACGGAGGCCGCCGGAAGTTCATTATGGTACAGTGGCCGGAGCAGTGTGGGGAGAAGAGCGAGGCGTACAAGGCGGGCTACCGGAACATCTGTGAGATCGGCAAGGAGCGCATCCGCCGGGCGGGGGAGCAAATCAAAGGGGAGCACCCGGACTGCGGGGAGATGCTGGACATCGGCTTCCGGGTTCTCAAGCTGGACGAGAGCAACCTGGAGGATGTCCGTACCGCGGGGGAGTGCGGCCGGCAGACGCGCCAGGGCATGAGCTCCAACATCAAACCTGACCGCACCGAGCTGGACCTGCTCTTCGGCTGTCTGCTGGAATGGGGCCTGCCCCTGTCCCGGCCCTGCCGCCGGGAGGAGCTGGAGGGCTATGCCGTCCACACCTACAACGGCGGCGATTTGATTGCCTGTTTTGGGGAGCATGTCCCGGAGAACGTGATTCGGGAAATCGCCCGGCGCAAACCCCTTCGGGCCGTGTTCCGGGACAGCGGCTTTGCCGCCAGCCCGGAGAAGCTCAATGTGGAGGAGCTCTTCAGGATTCTGTCCCCCAATACCCGGGTAAAGGTCATCTAACCGCCTCAGTCCGCATCCTCCTCCAGGGCCTCCACCAGGAAGCTCACCGGGCGGAAGCCGTCGTTGCAGGAGAGCATGGCGGATCTGGGATTTTTCATCCAGCCGTCGTAAAAGTTTTCTCCGCCGTGGCTCAGGGCCAGCACGAAGGGGGAGAGGGTGTCCCAGGCGCTCAGACAAAAGCCCTCGGGCCGCTCCCAGCCGTTGGAAATGAATACCTGCCCCATCTCCATGCCGCAGGCATGGGAGATGGGGTTTTCATATTGGGCCATCAAATCCCGGTATTGGGTGATGCGCATCACGGTAATCCTGCACTTTTTCATTTGCGGCGCTCCTTCCTCTCCGGCCGTCAGGCCGTCCGGGATGCCAGGTAGGCGTTCAGGCGTACCTCCACGTTATTTTGTAAGTTGCGGTAGAAGAACTGGTAGTCGTACAGATGATATATTCCCTCTGAGAAGGTGGGCAGCACAGGGGGATACTCCTCCGGCGTCACATCGGTGACTTTCAGCGCGCCGCGGACCGGGTCCAGATAGGCTCCGGTGAGCTGGGGAATCTCTGTAACGATATTTCCGCCGTAGTCGGTAAAGCAGGCGCCCAGGTTTTCCTCCTTTCCGGCGGGGGTGCCGTCCGTTTTCCAGTTGAGGGGGTTGATGGCCAGGGTGCGGGTTCCGGCGGGAATCATAACGGAATCGGTGACGTCCGCGGACTCGCTGTTGAAGGAGACAATCACGCCGGTATCGTCCTCCCCGGAGGCAAACCGGAGATGGGGATATGCCTCCAGCTCCTCCTGGGTGATGCTCCAGCCGATGGCGTAGCAGGCCACCAGCAGATCGTTGACCTCCTCCCGGGCAAAGCAGTCCTTCAGCAGACGGAGACTCATGTCGGCGCCCTGGGAAAACCCGGCCAGGATGATGGGCCGGCCCTCGTTGTAGTGCTCCAGATAATAGGAAAAGGCATCCTTCACATCCTCATAGGCCGCGGACAGATAGGGCTCCCGCTCCTCCGGCGGCAGCAGGTAGGTGTTCAGTCCCACCTGCCGGTAATAGGGGGCAAAGAACCGGGCGTTCTGGCCGTAGATGTCCTTCTCCATGTTGATGGCGCCCAGAAAGTTCCCCTTGGTCGCCTCATCCTCCAGGGACATATTGTAGCTGTCTGCCGTACCGCCATAGACGGTGGGACAGAGGAAAAACACATCCGCCGCCGCGGTCTTTTCCGTCTCCAGATACGCCCAGTTTTCCGCCTGGCCGTATGGGACGGGCTGTTCCTCGGAGACGTTACATCCCGCCAGAGCAAGCACCAGGGCGAGCGCCAAAAACAGCGCCGCAGGCTTCCGCTTCATGGGTTAACACTCCTTTCGCCGGTCAAATGGAAGCAGAAAACACACTTCTCCCGCTTCCTGCTCCCTTCTGGGATGAGGCTTTTGCGCAATCGGGCTCACTCCAGCTTACCGTACACCTCATCCGAGACGGCTTCCAGCCACTCATTGGAGCACGCCTCCCCGGGGACCTCCAGGGCCAGATGGGAGAACCAGCTGTCCGCTGCCGCGCCGTGCCAGTGCTTCACACCGGTGGGGATATTGACCACGTCCCCTGGATGCAGTTCCCGGGCCGCCTGCCCCCATTCCTGATACCAGCCCCGTCCGGCCACGCAGACCAGAATCTGCCCGCCGCCCGTGCCGGCGTGGTGGATGTGCCAATGGTTGCGGCAGCCCGGCTCAAAGGTCACATTGTATACACCCACCTGGCTGGTGGAGAGGGGCTGGAGATAGCTTTGCCCCACAAAATACCGGGCAAAGCCGTCGTTGGGGGCCCCGATGGGAAACACCATCTCCTGCTGGTGCCGCGCTTTGCCGTCCTCCTCCGTATCTTCCGCCCAGACTTCCTTGGCCATGCGGAAGGCCGCCCAGGCCTTGGGCCAGCCGGCGTAAAAAGCGGCGTGGGTCAGGACTTCCGCGATTTCCTGACGGGTGATGCCGTTTTGCCTGGCGGTGGTCAGATGGTACTGGAAAGAACTGTCCACCAAGCCCTGGGCCATCAGAGCCACCACCGTGACCAGGGAGCGGTCCCGCAGGGAGAGCTTGTCCCAACGGCTCCATACCTCGCCGAACAGTACATCATCGTTGAGCTGGGCAAACTTGGGGGCAAATTCCCCCAGCGCGTCTCTGCCCGCCGTCTGTTTCACTGCCGGGTTCGCACGCCCCGTATCTGAGCTGCCGCCCTTCCGGGGGCTGGTGGAGATGGCCAAATCCTTCTTGCGCATGATCGCTCCTCCTCATTGTCGATGGTTTCTATGACGGGGGCGGATATGCCGCCCACGGTGGGATTCTTCGGTATGTCCCTGGTTACCATGTCATTGTATCACGGGGGAAATAAAATCACAAATACCTGTGCAGAATGACTTGCTATGCCGATAAGCTATATTTAGCGGGCGCGGTGGCCAAAGACGTTCTGCATGAAAAGGGTGTATGCGGGATTTCCGCATACACCCTTTTGGGATCAGAACCGCAGCAGTCCCAGGGACTGGAGCAGCAGGAAAAACAGCATCACCGGGGTGATGACCTTGACCATAACCACGTACAGGGACTTTCGTCCGAAACGGCAGCCGCCCAGGGTAACCTCATCTATGACAGTTTTGGGTTTGATGACCCAACCGACAAGAATGCAGGTAGAAATTGCCACCACCGGCATAAGGATGTAGTTGCTTACATAGTCCAGAAGGTCCAGAATCTGGCCGGGAGCGGCGCTGTTGGGCAGCATCAGCTCGAAGTAGAAGAGATTATAGCCCAGACAGACCACAATACCGGCGACCAGAGCCACGGCGGTCACGCCCAGGGTGGCTTTCTTCCGGGTGATGCGGAATTTGTCCATGATGCTGGAGACAATGGCTTCCATGACGGATACGGAGGAGGTCAGAGCGGCAAAGGCCACCGTCAGGAAAAATACGGCGCCGACAGCCACGCCCACCTTGCCCATGGCGCCGAAGACCTTGGGCAGGGAGATGAACATCAGGCTGGGACCGCTGTTCATGCCCTCGGTGCCCATAAAGGTGAATACTGCGGGCACAATCATAAGTCCGGCCAGGAAGGCTACCACGGTGTCAAAAATTTCGATTTGGTTGACGGACTTGACCAGGTTGGTCTCCTTTTTTACATAGGAGCCGTAGGCCACCATAATGCCCATGGCCACGCTGATGGAGTAAAACAGCTGGCCCATGGCATCCATCAGAATAATCAGAAACTTCTTGACGGTCATTTCGGAGAAGTCGGGCACCAAATAGACCCAAAAGCCCTGGAGGCCGGTGCGGGTATTGCCTGCGGCATCGGTATGGGTCAGTGTCAGGGAAAAGACGGCGATGGCCAGAATCAGCACCAGGAGGATGGGCATCAGCACTTTGGAAAACCGTTCAATGCCGGTGTCCACACCTTTGTATACCACCAGCATGGTGGCGCCAAGAAAAATGAGGAACCAGATTATAGGGCTCCAGGTGGAGGTAATAAAGCCGGTAAAGTATCCGTCTGCTATGGCCGCGCCGGCGCCGCCGGTCAGATATGTGGCCAGATACTTGAGAACCCAGCCGCCGATGGTGCAGTAATACGGCAGGATGATGACCGGCACCAGGCAGGCGACGGTGCCCAGCCAGCCCCAGCTGCGGTTCAGAAAGCGATAGGCGGTCAGAGGGCTCTGGCCGGTTTTCCGGCCGATTGCAATCTCTGTGGTCAGCAGCGTAAATCCGAAGGTCAGGGCCAGGACCAGGTAGCACAGCAGAAACACACCGCCGCCGTCCTTGGCCGCCAGATATGGGAAGCGCCAGATATTTCCCAGACCAACGGCGCTGCCCGCCGCCGCCAGCACGAAACCGATGGACCCGGTAAAATGGCCGCGCTTATGCTTTGTTTCCATTGTTTTCTCCTCCCAAAGTTTTGGGGCACTAATACGTTCGACAAGACACGCCAGATAGTATACGGCGTTTTCCCGCCGTTTGCAAGGGCTTTGGAAGAAATCCCGTCGAAAACGGAAGTATGTAAAGGGTCCCGGAATCACTTGGGATTCCGGGACCCTTTTGGGCACCTGTTTTACAGCTTCAGTCCTTCTGCCCAGGCCTTCAGCTCCGCTTCATTCAGCTTGCCGTTGAACATCCGTCCATCCACAATCTGAGCGCCGGGGGCGCTGGCCTGAAGCCCTGCCGCCGATTTGCCCAGACCGCTGCCGCCGGAGGTGGCGAAGAGGACGATGGTCTTGCCGGTAAAGTCGTATGCCTCCAGGAACGTGTTGAGGATGGTGGGGGCCACATACCACCACACGGGGAAGCCCAGAAAGATCACGTCATACTGGGCCACCGGAGCGTCGGTGTCGGCCAGAGCGGGACGGGAGCGGGTATCCTTCATTTCCACACTGGAGCGGGAGCTCTTGTCCATCCAGTTCAGGTCGGCGCTGGTGTAGGGAAGGGCGGGCTTGCTCTCATAGAGACCGGCCCCCACGGCGTTTGCCAGCGCTTTTGCCGCCTTGGCGGTGGTGCCGGTGGCGGAAAAATAAGCGACTAATGCGTTCATAAAATTACCTCCTTGCGCATTTCTTGCTTTCATTGTAAACCTGCCGTTTAGAAATGTAAAATACTCATTTCCTATTTACAACTATTCGAATAAAGCATTTTTGTCTTGCGGGAAGGGGGGCGGCATGGTAGGATGAAAAAAGGAGGGATGTCCATGGAACTTCGTGTGCTGAGATATTTTTTGGCGGTGGCGCAGGAGGAGAACATCACCAAGGCTGCGGCCATACTTCACCTGACCCAGCCCACGCTTTCCCGGCAGCTGATAGGATTGGAGGAGGAATTGGGGGTGCGGCTCTTTCAACGCAGCCGCTACCACATTATCCTGACAAACGAGGGAATGCTGCTGCGCCGACGGGCCCAGGAACTGGTGGACCTGGCGGATAAAACTGCCCGGGAGTTCACAGTCCGGGAGAGGGAGCTGATAGGGGAGATCGCCATCGGCGCGGGGGAGACTCGGAGCATGACCTTCCTTTCCCAGGCCATCCGCACCTTCCGGGAGCGGTATCCCAAAGTCACCTTTCGTATCTTCAGCGCCAACGCCGACGATGTGCGGGAGCGGCTGGATATGGGCCTTTTGGATATGGGCCTGCTCACCGAGCCGGCGGATGTGGGGAAGTACGCCTTTTGCCGGATGCGGGAGCGGGATTGCTGGGGCGTGCTGGTGCGAGTGGATTCCCCTCTGGCGGCGCTGAAGACGGTTACACCCCAAGATCTGGAATCGGTTCCTCTGCTGCTCAGTGGGCGGGAGGGGGTCCAGCGGGAGCTGGCCAACTGGTTCGGAAACAGATGGGAACATCTGCAAATTGCCGCTACCTTTAACTTAATCCTCAATGCGGCCAATATGGTGCGCTGTGGCGTGGGAGCGGCCCTGGGTCTTGATCTGAATCTGGCTTTTGATGATCTCCGGTTCCTGCCTCTGTCTCCGGCCATGGAGACTGGTACCGTGCTGGTTTGGAAAAAAGACCAGGTGCTGACTCCGGTGGTGGAGGCCTTCCATCAGCACATGAAGAATGTCCCATAGAGGTCTGTATGTGCCCTGCGGAAGAAACGCGTTTGAATATACCCATCCGGAATCTGCGCTGCGTTCAGTACTGGACGGAGAGTTCGTCTGCTCCGATGCCGTAGAGGCGGCAGAATTCCTCCAGGTCTGCGGAGGTTCGGATGAGCATGATGTCGGTAAACTTTCCGGAGTGAATATCCTGAAATCCCGCCACCCTTTCTCCGGTGCAGATGCTGGAGCGGATGACCGGCCTCTGGTTTTCCTTGTCATAGGTGCGGATCTCCTGCTTTTTCTTGAACAACATCCCGGATTCCTCCTCAAGACTGAGAATCGGTCCTTCACCAGCATAGTTCACATTTTCCAGAAGCGCTTTGAAATTGCCACTGCAAATAGTATCGACTGGTTTTGGCCTCCAAATAAATCGACTGGGAGGGAACATGTCTGTTGACTTTCAATAATGGCTGCTTTCTTTGATCCAGCAGAAGCACTTCCGCCTCGCCCTTGGACAACGTGGCGTCCAGTACAAAGGTGTATGTTCTGTTTTCGTAAAATCGCCCCATACCTATGAGGCCGCTTGGCTGGCGCTCTCCCTTAGAGTTCACTGTCCAATGTGTTTGACAAATCTACAAAACTGGTCCCAAACATTCGGAATGGCACCTTGAAAAATGAATACCCATCACCAGAGACGATACTCTCCGGAGAAGCAGCGCCAGGATGTTGTCGCAGAGCACCGACAATTGAGCGTGCCAAGGGGAAGAAAACGCTGTGTTGGTCAAACAAGGCCGCAGGGCAGGAACGGGTATGGTGCATGGCCAGACAGATCTAAAAAGACAGCTCCTG
>CALWOL010000089.1 GCA_944383135.1 uncultured Flavonifractor sp. | reverse complement strand
GATAGTAAAGACACCGCCGCCTTCAAGGGCGTATGGGTATTCTGTGAGCAGCGGGAGGGCGTGATTATGTCCACCAGCTACCAGCTGCTCTCTGAGGGCCGCAAGCTGGCCAACGATCTGGGCGTGGAGCTGTGCGGCGTGGTGCTGGGCAAGGACGTGAAGGAGGAGTACCTGAAGGCGCTGGGCGGCTACGGTGCGGACAAGGTGTACTACTGCAACCACGAGCTGCTGGACGTGTACACCACCGACGCCTACACCAAGGTGATCTGCGATCTGGTGGAGGAGAAGAAGCCTGAGATCTTCCTGATTGGCGCCACCAACATCGGCCGTGACCTGGGCCCCCGGTGCGCGGCCCGGCTGCACACCGGTCTGACCGCCGACTGCACCCACCTGGACGTGGATGTGGAGAAGTACAAGGCGTTCCTCAAAACGACTTCCACCATTGATGTGGACAACACCGAGTTTGAGGTGAACACCAACCTGAAGATGACCCGTCCCGCCTTCGGCGGCCATCTGATGGCCACCATCATCTGCCCCCGGTTCCGTCCCCAGATGTCCACGGTGCGTCCGGGCGTGATGCAGACCCAGCCCTATGACGAGGCCGGGGCCGCCAAGACGGAGATTGTGAACGTGGACGTGAAGCTGGAGAAGAGCGACATCCACGTGGACGTGGTGGAAGTGGTGAAGGCCGCCAAGAAGATGGTGGACCTGATCGGCGCCGACGTGGTGGTGTCCGTGGGCCGCGGCATTAGCAAGGACGTGGAAGGCGGCATCAAGCTGGCGGAGGAGCTGGCGGGCGTGCTGGGCGGCGTCGTGGGCTCCAGCCGCGCCGTGGTGGACGCGGGCTGGATTACCGCGGACCACCAGGTGGGCCAGACGGGCAAGACCGTGCATCCCCGCATCTATGTGGCTCTGGGCATCTCCGGCGCCATTCAGCACCTGGCGGGCATGCAGGACTCCGAGTGCATCATCGCGGTGAACAAGAACGAGGCCGCCCCCATCTTCGATGTGGCTTCCTACGGTATCTGCGGCGACCTGTACAAGGTCACCCCCATGCTTATTGAGGCCATCCGGGCTGCCAAGGCCGCCAAGTAAGATTTCTGTTTCACAAAGCACCGGCCAGAAAACCTGGCCGGTGCTTTTCTGCCTGGAGGAGGAGAGGAAGGCCATGTTTGACAACCATCCCAAGGGGATCCTGGTGCTGGGTGTGCTGGGCGTGTCGGTATCCGCCATTCTGGTGCGCTATTCCCAGGCCCCCTCGGTGATTACCGCGGTGTACCGATTGGGGTGGACGGTGCTGCTCCTGCTGCCCGCGGTGCTCACCCGCTTCCGGGGCGAGCTGTTCCGGCTGGGCAGACGGGATATCCTGCTGTGTGCCGCCAGCGGCCTCTGCCTGGCCCTCCACTTTCTCACCTGGTTTGAGTCCCTGAAATGGACGGGGGTGGCGGTATCCACCGTATTGGTCTCCACCGAGGTCATTTTCACTGCCCTGGGCTTTGCCCTCTTTCTCAAGGGACGCATTCCCCGCCTGGGTGTGTGGGCCATCCTGCTGGCCTTTGGGGGCAGTGCTCTGCTGGCACTCTCCGGCGGCGGCCAGGGCGGCAGGCTTTACGGCAATTTGCTGGCTCTGGCGGCGGCCATCTTTGTCTCTCTGTATACCCTCATTGGAAAAATACAGAGAGGACACCTGTCCACCACCGTTTATACCTTTATTACCTATCTGTTCTGCTTCCTGACCCTGGTGCTTCTGGCGGGGGCCTCCCGCACGTCGCTGGTGGGCTATCCGCCCCGGGAGTGGCTCATCGGCCTGGGGCTGGCGGTGCTGTGTACCCTCATGGGCCACAGCCTGTTCAGCTGGTGCCTGAAATATCTGTCCCCCGCCTATGTGTCCGCGGCCAAGCTGTGCGAGCCGGTATTTTCCGGCGCCCTGGCCATCCCCCTCTTCGGGGAAATCCCAGGCCCCATGCAGCTGCTGGGTGCGGCGGTGGTGCTGGGTGCGGTGCTGCTCTATACAAAGGCGGAAAGCGGAGAGAAATAGGCTCTTTTGTTTTCCTCCTGCGGGGGCGGTCGAATTTCCACGGACGATATTACTTTACAAATTATACCAGTAATGTATAATTGAGTAAAGGATATTGGGAAAGGGGACAAGACCATGCGGGAACTGCTGGTGGACAGCTGCCGGGCGGCAGGGGAGGACGGCCAGAGCCGGGGATATCGTTACTACATACTGGTAGGAGAGATGGAGGTAAGCGGCGGCCTGGCCTGTGAGAGCTATGGGGTAAAGGTAGTCAGCGAGGACAGCGGGGAGTGGGCCGAGGTACCGGACCTCACCATCCGCCCCGCCCGGATTGACGCGCTGATGGATTTGCTGGTGCGCAACGCGGTTTCTCCCGTCACGCTGCGGGATGTGATTGACGACTGGCTGTGAGGAGGGGTTCCCTCCATTGACAGCACCTCCAAAATGGGCTATGATAGTACCTGCGTCTGCGGACGGGAACCCCGGGCAGACTGCTGATTTTTGAGGGATTGTGTTGAAAGAGAGAGAGACCTTTGCGTCCCGGCTGGGCTTTGTGCTCATTTCCGCCGGGTGCGCCATCGGCCTGGGCAACGTCTGGCGTTTCCCCTATATCGTGGGGCAGTACGGCGGCGCGGCCTTTGTGCTGATTTACCTGCTGTTTCTGCTGATTATGGGCCTGCCCATCATGGCCATGGAATTTGCCGTGGGCCGGGCCAGCCGGAAGAGCGTCATTGTCTCCTTCCAGGAGCTGGAGCCCAAGGGCAGCAGATGGCATTGGTACGGCTGGTTCGGCATGGCGGGAAACTATCTGCTGATGATGTTCTATACCACCATCGCCGGTTGGCTGCTGCTGTACTTTTTCCAGATTGCCGCCGGCCGGTTTGAGGGCCTGGACCAGGCCGGGGTATCCCAGGCTTTTGGGGACATGGTGGCCCAGCCGGGCATCCAGGTGGTGTTTATGGCCATTGTGGTGGTGCTGGGTATGGTGATTTGCAGCCGGGGCCTCCAGAACGGCGTGGAGAAGGCCAACAAATTTATGATGCTGTGCCTGCTCTGCCTGCTGGTGGTGCTGGCCGTCCGGGCGGTGACCCTGCCTGGAGCGGTGGAGGGCCTGAAGTTCTATCTGGTGCCCAACTTCCGGAATTTGATGTACAACGCTGACGGCGGCTTCCGGCTGGGCGAGGCGGTGTATGCCGCCATGGGACAGGCCTTCTTTACCCTTAGCCTGGGCATCGGCGCCATGGCCATTTTCGGCAGCTACATCGGCAAGGACCGGCGACTGTTCGGGGAGACCATCAGCGTGGGTATTCTGGACACCTGTGTGGCTTTCGTGTCCGGCCTTATCATTTTCCCCTCCGCCTTTGCCCTCGGGGTGAATCCCGACGCCGGCTCCACCCTGATTTTCGTGACCCTGCCCAACGTGTTCAACGCCATGCCCGGCGGACGGCTGTGGGGCGCCCTGTTCTTCGTGTTCCTGTTCTTCGCGGCCCTGTCCACCGTCACCGCGGTGTTTGAGAATATCCTGGCCTGCTGGATGGACAAGTGGGGCATGCCCCGGCGCAAGGCGGCGCTGGCCAATCTGGTGCTCATTTTCCTGCTCAGCCTGCCCTGCCTGCTGGGCAACAACCTGTGGTCCGGGGTCAAGCTGCTGGGTATGGGCATTATGGACTTTGAGGACTTCCTGGTAAGCAACAACCTGCTGCCCATCGGTTCGGTGATCTATCTGCTGTTCTGCTGTGTGTCCAAGAAGTACGGCTGGGGCTTTGACCGCTTTCTGGCCGAGGCCGACCAGGGCAGGGGCGTCAAATTCCCCGCCCGGTTCCGGGTGTACTTCACCTACATTCTGCCCCTCATTGTGCTGATTATCTTTGTCCTGGGCTACTGGGACAAGTTCAAGGACTTCTTCCTGGCGCTGGGCCAGGGCTGAGGCCGGACGAGAAAAGGGAGCCAGTTTGGCTCCCTTTCTTTTTGCAAAGAAATTGTGATTTTTTCAATAAATTGTGCGAAATTCAGGAAAAAGATTGTCACAAAAATATCATAGTGATTTTCCGGGGATACCCAGTTGACTTTTCCCAAAAGGGTGCTATACTGAAGTTGAACCCACCAGTATATTTACTGATGCGTCCAAGATTTCAAAATTTTTGAAAGGTCGTGTCATCATGGAAAAGCTCACTCAGCAGCAGTATGGTCTGTACATCAACGGCAAATGGGTGCCTGCCAGCGACGGCGCCACCTTCACCACCCGCTGCCCCGCCAATGGGGAGGTGCTGGCCACCTGCGCCCAGGCCACCAAGGAGGATGTGGACACCGCCGTCACCGCCGCCTGGGAGGCCTTCAAGAGCTGGAAGGCGATTACCACCAATGAGCGTGCGGCGATTCTGAACAAGGTGGCCGACATCATTGAGCGGAATGCCGAGCACCTGGCCATGGTGGAATCCATGGACAACGGCAAGCCCATCCGGGAGACCATGGCCATCGACATCCCCTATTCCGTGCGTCATTTCCGCTATTTTGCCGGCTGCATCATGGCGGAGGAGGGCTCGGCCAACATTCTGGACGGAACCACCCTCTCTCTGATTCTCCGGGAGCCCATCGGCGTGGTGGGCCAGATTGTTCCCTGGAACTTCCCCTTCCTCATGGCCGCCTGGAAGCTGGCTCCTGTGCTGGCCGCCGGCTGCTGCACCGTGTTTAAGCCCTCCAGCGACACCCCGCTGAGCGTGCTGGAGCTGGCCCGCCTGACCCAGGATGTGATTCCCGCCGGCGTGTTCAACGTCATCACCGGCTCCGGCTCCAAGGCCGGCCAGTATATTCTGGACCACCCCGGCTTCCGCAAGCTGGCCTTCACCGGCTCCACCGAGGTGGGCGGCTGCGTGGCCTGCGCCGCCGCCGAGCGGCTTATCCCCTCCACGCTGGAGCTGGGCGGCAAGAGCGCCAACATTTACTTTGACGACTGCAAGTGGGACATGGCCATGGACGGCGTCCAGCTGGGCATCCTGTTCAACCAGGGCCAGGTGTGCTGCGCCGGCTCCCGCGTCTTTGTCCAGGACACCATTTATGACAAGTTCATTGAGGACGCGGCCAAGCGCTTCAACGCGGTCAAGGTTGGTATGCCCTGGGAGGCCGACACCCAGATGGGCTCCCAGATTAACGAGAACCAGGTCAAGAAGATTCTGGAGTACATTGAAATTGGCAAGAGCGAGGGGGCCAAGGTGGCCTGCGGCGGCGAGCGGGCCACCGAGGGCGATCTGGCCAAGGGCTGCTTTATGAAGCCCACCCTGCTGGTGGATGTGAACAACAAGATGCGGGTGGCCCAGGAGGAGATCTTTGGGCCGGTGGCCTGCGTCATCAAGTTCCACGACGAGGACGAGGTCATTGAAATGGCCAACGACAGCACCTACGGTCTGGGCGGCGCCGTCTGGACCCGGGATATCAACCGGGCCATCCGGGTGTCCCGGGCCATTGAGACCGGCCGTATGTGGGTCAACACCTACAATGCCATTCCCGAGGGCGCCCCCTTCGGCGGCTACAAGGCCTCCGGTATCGGCCGTGAGACCCACAAGGTCATTCTGGAGCACTACACCCAGATGAAGAACATTATGATTAACCTGTCCGAGGCCCCCTCCGGCTTCTATCCCGAGAAGTAAGCAGGTGTGTCGAAAAAATCCGGCGCGGTCAAACCGCGCCGGATTTTTTTGTCCGCTTGCGAAACATTTGCCCGCCGGTTAGGATATTGAGAGTGAAATGCATTTCAAGGAGACACGCCATGATGACAGAGCAACAGTTCACACCCCTGGCCCGGCGGTACATGGACACCATCTTCCGGCTGGCGTTCCACTACACCAGAAGCCAGGCGGAGGCGGACGACATCACCCAGGAGGTGCTCATCAAGCTCTACCGGACGGACAAGGCATTTGAGAGCGAGGACCACGTGAAGCACTGGCTGCTGCGGGTGACTATCAACGCCTGCAAAAAGGCCCTGCTCTCCCCCTGGCGGCGGACGGAGCCCATGGAGGACCACACCGCCGCCCTCCCCTTCCCCAGCCCGGAGCACAGCGAGCTGATGGACGCGGTGCTGGCCCTGCCTGCCAGGTACCGGGTGCCCATCTACCTGCACTACTATGAGGGCTACTCCTGTGACGAGGTGGCCGCCCTCCTCCATATCCCCGGCGCCACGGTCCGCACCCGCCTGCGGCGGGCCCGGGCCATGCTGAAATCTGATCTTCAGGAGGCTGAGCACGATGTTTGACAAGAAAACCTACCGGGAGGCCGTGTCCTCCCTCCACGCCTCCGGGGAGATCCTGCAGGAGGTCAAAGCTATCACACATCAGACCAGAAAACCCTTCCGGCTGTCGCGGGCCATCGCCCTGGCCGCCATTGTCACCGTCCTGTGCGCGGCCGCCGCCGTAGCCGCCGTGGGCTTCATCCGCTATGAAAACCCGTCCAATCTGCTCCAGGCCTTCTTTGGGGAGAACGTGGAATCCAGCGAGGGCGTCGTGGAATACAACGAATACGGCAAACTCGTCACTAATATCCCGGCCTGGGAGCGGCTTCCCCTGGACGAGAGCGTGGCCCAGGAGCTGGTGGCCCCCTACTTGTTCGCCGTGGGGGAGCAGGCGGTGTACGGGGACTACACCCTGACGGTGGAGGCCGGACTGTATGACCCGGCTATGGGAGCGGGCCTGCTCTACTGGAAGGTGGAACACCCCGATGGGGTGACCGGGTACGAGGTGTTCCCCGACGGGGAGCTGTGGTGGCCGGAGGACGCCCCCGTATTCGCCATGACCAATGCCGCCGGCCGGACCTATCTGGACACCGCCTCCACCACCGACACCCAGCTCTGGCTGTGCACCTGGTTCGTCACCGACTTCATCACCGACGCTTCCAACCTTCAGGTGTCCATCGGCGACGGCCAGGACCGGCTGGACATGGCCACGGTGGCGGTGGCCCTGCCGGAGAACGGCGGTCCAGCCAGCGTAGAGCTGGCGGAGGGGGCCATTACCCTCTCTCCCATTGGCATCCGCATCAACGGGCCTGCCCTGGGCCTGCCGGTGGATTCCGACATCGATCAGATCGTGCTCCACTACGCCGACGGCACGGACTATGTGCTGGAGGATGAGGAGGCCTTTGTCTCCAACCGCACCTACGGCTTCCTGGACATGGAACAGGGGGCGTTTATCTCCACTTTCAACCGCATCGTGGACACCACGGCCCTGGCGTCGGTGACCATTGAGGGCACAAGCTACCCGCTGGATGAACCGTAACGAAAACAGGGCCCTGTTTTGCTTATGCGGGAGTGACTGCGCCCTCTTCCACCGTATAGCGCAGCGCCTGCTGGGCCGGGCTCAGGGTCCCATCATTGCGCAGTACAAAGGTACCCAGCTCCAGCCCCTCCCCATCCGGCAGCGGGCAGGAGAAGGACACGCCCTCCCGGCCCCCGCCGGTCCGCTCCCAGGTGAATACCTCCAGCAGCCGCCCGCTGTCCCCATCCACCAGGGCGGCGGACAGCAGCAGCTCTCCCGACAGGCCGGACAGTTCAAAGCTCACCGTCCCTGTCAGCCGGCCGTCCTCTGCGGCGAATTCAGCCTGGGGGCAGACGGAGGGCGCCAGCACCCGGGCGCTCTCATCCTCCAACAGCTGGGTACAGACAGATTCCATCCGCTCCCTGGTGACGGCATAGAAGGGAGCCATCATACTGTTATTTTCCAGGAATATCCGCCGGTAGACCCAGATACCGTTGTTGTTCTGGCAGTAGGTGTTGCCGGAAAACTTCGGGCTGTTTGCCCCGTCGGTGCCCATCATCACCAGGGCGTGCTTGGCCCGGTAAAGGACGTTGTTCTCCACGGTGATACCGCTGTTATAGGTGGGGCCGTCCCAGAGCGTGATGGCGTTGCCGCTGTCGGCGACGCCCATCCAGGTGCGGCAGTAGTGCTCCGCGCCACTCCAGCCGTAGCCGCTGTCGAAAATCAGGTTGTCCGTGATGGTCACATCCCCGAAGGTCTCCCGGGTATTGTCCCAGTCCCGGTTGTGGTCGCCGATGAGCACCCCGGCCATGCAATTCTCAATCAGATTGCCGGTTATGGTCATACCCAGAAGCAGGTAATCAGGCCAGAGGAATTCCTCGTCAAATTCTATGGTAACGCCGCCGTCAAAGGAATCGTGGACATAGCAATTCACAGTGGCTGTATCATTGCCCTCCATGCGGACGCACTCTCCGGAGGTGGGTACCCATTTCTCCCCGTATTCACTCTCGTAGTTCAGAGCGTGAGACCCGCCGCCAATCCAGCCGATTTCACAGTTCTGTACCCGGTTCCCGGTCCCCCGGCTCAGGTCAACGCCTATGGTGCTGCGGTACATCAGGCACAGGTTGTCAATCACATTGTTGTCTGTACAGTCCACAATGGCCCAATAGCCCTCAGCCACCCCCACGGCGCTCTGAAACTCAATGCTGTCATACAGCTCCCCGGGATTCCCGGCGTCGCAGCGCAGGTACAGCGGCCCCCGGCTGTCCACATCGTGGACCCAGTAGGTCGCCGACGGGTCCTCCGGCTGGTGGGCGGCCATGTCAAAGGTAGAGTAGAACTGCAAATCATAGGCCAGCCCCTCCACGATATCGAATTCCTCCTCCAGCCGGTCGGAAAACACCGCCTTCTCTCCGTCCCAGTAGGAGAACACCCGCAGGCCGCATACCTGACCGTCGTTCATCACGATGTTGCCGCAGTCGGCGATGTCATGGTAGAACTTCCAGATTTTCACTCCGTCCCGGTTGTACCATAGCTCCCATTTCTCCCCGCCGGCGCCGTTCTCAGGGGAGCCGTAGATTTTGGGCTTCTCCCCCTGGCCGTAGGCGGAATAGGTGACCCCCGGCACACACTGGAGGGTGCCCCGCCACAGGTCCCCCCGGCGGAAGAAGATCCCGTCGCCGGGCTGCGCGCCGCTGTTGTTGGCCTGGTGCAGAGTGGCCCAAGCGGTCTCCGGCGTACGGCCATCGTTAGAGTCGTCCCCGTCGTTGGAGACGTAGTAGCAGGTCCCGGTGATTGTCACCTGGGTGGGACTGTTCAGGATTTCCTCCAGCCGCCCGTCCCGCAGGGCCTGCATCTCCCGGTCCTCCGGGGTCTCCCAGCGGTCCGATTCTGGGTAGGTGCTCTCAGCGCTCTCGTACAGCCGCAGCACGGAGGCCTGAGCCTCCCGGTAGAGGAAGGGATCTTCCGGGCGCACCGAGTTGCGCCCGGCGTCGTAGTCGAAGCACATCTGATCGCTGACCCGGCTGTACCGGCCGATGGCATAAAAATAGGCACAGGCGTCATACTGCCATACAACGCCCGGAATCAGTTCAAAGTGCTCCTTCCACAGCTGACTGTATACAGGGTCCAGACCGCATCCGTCCCACGGCTCCCCGATCTCCTGATTCATGGCCGCCCACCGCTCGTCCAGTCCGATGTAGTCGCCCCCCAGGGTGATCCCTGCCAGAAACAGAGACACCATGCCGTTGTAGCGGTCCAGCTCCTCCCGGCTGGTCCGGGCCTCCCCCTGGGTGCTCTGCCACCGGTCCAGTTCCTCCGGGGCGGCCAGGGCCACCAGGGCGTCCAGCATCTGAAAATAGGTCTCGTAGGTTACGACGGTATTCTCATGCTCCAGCTCCCCGATCCCCAGAGCTGCCGCCCGGCGGATTTCGTCAGTAATCCCCTCCTGAGCGCTGGCCGCCGGGACAGTGCCCAGGAGCAGGGCGCACAGAATACCCAGACAGAGGAAACGGCGCAGGTTTCTTTTCCGCATATACAGATCCCCTCTCCGTTCTTTTGCATATTTGGAGCGATTTGTAAAAAGCCCTTTATCCCTCCTGCCAGGCAATGCGCAGCCTGGTGCTCAGGGGGAACTCCAGCAGCCGGCCTCCCGCCCGCCGCTCCTCTGTCAGGGCCACGGCGGTAAGGGCGCAGTTATCGTAGGTCTTGTAATAGTAGGTGCCGGTATCCGTATTGACGCAGCAGGCATAGCGGGTGATATCACACTTCTCCTCCGGCGTGACCACCGCCCCCGCCGGCATGGCCACCGTGTCCAGCAGGTGGAAGAACTGACTGACGCTGTGGGCTTCATCGGGCGCGCAGACAGAATGGGCCATACAGAAGGCGGCCCGGATATACCGGGAAGCGGGGGACCAGTCCCCCGGCAGGCCCACCGCACCCATGCCCTGGCCGAAGGGGGGCAGCTCCAGGCCGGGGGCCAGGGTATTGTCCGGCTGGGCGGGGGACAGACCCCGGTACTGGCACAGATTGGCCTGGTGGAAGGGGAAGGGGGGATTGTTGGTGAGCACCCCCACCGGGTCGGGGTACACCTTCACCCCGTCCGCCAGGGGCTCGGCCACAAAGGCCCCGTGCCGGTCGGCCAGGTGCCAGTGGAGGGGGGCCAGGGGCAGCTCCGGCCGAAAGGGTATCCCCAGCAGAGGAATGCGCGCCAACTGCTCCGCCGCCTGGGCCGCCGTCTCGCAGGCGCCCAGCAGATAGGGAATCAGCTCATAGGGCGCCAGAGCCTGCTCTGGGCCCCGCTCCGGGGGGTAGTGGGCGCTGCCGGGGAAGTTGAGCCCGGCCAGATAGACCCCCGCCTCATTGACTCCCTCGGCGTACAGGGGATAGCCCTCCGCCACACAGGCCATGCCGATGATGGCCTGATGGGTTTCCAGAGCGGGCATTTTGCGGAACCGCAGGGGAAAATTCCGGGGGGTGACTACCACCCGCTCTCCAAAGCCGGATTCCAAATCCAGATTGCGGCCCGCATAGGTGTTTTGGGTGGTCAGAACCAGACTGGTACACATGGGAAAGCCTCCTTTCCGGTTCAGTATGTCCCAAACCGGGGAAAACCTTCCCTCAGGCCCGGGCCACGCCCTGGGCCCGGGCGGTATCCGCCACCGCCTGGGCCACGGCATCCGCCACGCTTTTGTCCAGGGCGGAGGGGAGAATATACTCCGCGTTCAGCTGCCCGGGGGGCACCAGCCCGGCCAAAGCCTTGGCGGCAGCCACCTTCATCTCCTCGGTAATCTCCCTGGCCCGGACGGCCAGCGCCCCCTTGAACACGCCGGGGAACACCAGCACGTTGTTGATCTGATTGGGGAAGTCGGAGCGGCCGGTGCCGATGACGGCGGCGCCGCCCTTTCTGGCCTCGTCCGGCATGATCTCCGGGGTGGGGTTGGCCATGGCAAACACAATGCCGTCCCGCATGGCGGACACCATCTCAGCGGTGACCAGGTTGGGCCGGGACACCCCCACAAAGGCGTCGGCACCCCGCAGAGCGTCGGCCAGAGTGCCGCGCTCATGGTTCCGGTTGGAGATGTGGGAGATCTCCTCCTGACCGGGGTTGAGACCGGCGTCTCCCTCGCAGAGAATGCCGTGGAGGTCGCACAGCACCACGTTGCCGAAGCCCATGGAAATCAGCAGCCTGCCGATGGCGATGCCGGCGGCGCCGGCACCGTTGATGACAATTTTCAGCTGCCCCATGGTCTTGCCGGTGACCTTCACCGCGTTGAGCAGGGCGGCGGCCACCACGATGGCGGTGCCGTGCTGGTCGTCGTGGAATACCGGAATGTCGCAGCGCTCCTTCAGCCGCCGCTCCACCTCAAAGCACCGGGGGGCGGCGATGTCCTCCAGGTTGATGCCCCCGAAGCTCTTGGAGATGAGGAAAATGGTCTCCACCAGCTTGTCCACATCCTTGGTGTCCACGCAGATGGGGAAGGCGTCCACCCCGGCGAATTCCTTGAAGAGGGCGCACTTGCCCTCCATCACCGGCATGCCGGCGGCGGGACCGATGTCCCCCAGACCCAGCACCGCCGTGCCGTCGGTGATGACGGCCACCAGATTGCCCCGGCGGGTGAGGCGGAAGGACTGCTCATAGTCCGCCGCGATGGCCCGGCAGGGCTCGGCCACCCCGGGGGTGTACAGGAGAGACAGATCCTCCCTGGTTTCCACGTGCTTGCGGGCCACCACTTCAATTTTACCTGCCAGCTGCCGGTGCAGCTCCAATGATTGCTGATTGATATCCATATTTGTTTCCCTCTTTCTCAGACCATTTCTTCCGGATGAAATACGCGGTCAAATTCCTCCGGGCTCAGAAAGCCCAATTGGATGCAGGCCTCCCGCAGGGAAATGCCCTGGGCGTGGGCCAGCTTTGCCGTCTTGGCGGCATTCTCGTAGCCGATGTAGGGGTTGAGGGCGGTGACCAGCATCAGGGAGTTGTGGAGATTCTCCCGGCACTTGTCCCGGTTGGCGGTGATGCCCTGGGCGCAGTGGACGCGGAAGGAGTCCATGCAGTCGGCCAGCAGCCGCACCGACTGGAGGAAGTTGTAGATGCACACGGGCATAAACACATTGAGCTCAAAATTTCCCTGGGAGGCGGCCAGGCCCACCGCCGTGTCGTTGGCCATCACCTGGACGGCCACCATGGTGACCGCCTCGCACTGTGTGGGGTTGACCTTGCCGGGCATAATGGAGGAGCCGGGCTCGTTTTCCGGGATGCGCAGCTCCCCCAGGCCGCACCGGGGCCCGGAGGCAAGCCAGCGCACGTCGTTGGCCAGCTTCATCAGGTCGGCGGCCAGGGCCTTCAGCCCTCCGTGGGCAAACACCAGCTCATCCTTGCTGGTGAGGGCGTGGAACTTGTTGGGGGCGGTGACAAAGGCCTTGCCCGTCAGCTCCGCCGCCGCCTGAGCCACCGCGCGGTCAAAGCCCTGGGGGGCGTTGAGCCCGGTGCCCACGGCGGTGCCCCCCAGGGCCAGCTGGCGCAGGGGGGGCAGAGCCAGCTCCAGCAGGGCCCTGTCCTGCTCCAGGCTGCTCCGCCAGCCGCTGATCTCCTGGGCCAGGGTGATGGGCACCGCGTCCTGGAGATGGGTGCGGCCGCTCTTCACCACGTCGGTATTTTCCGCCTCCAGCCCCTTCAGGACGGCGGTGAGGGCGTCCAGAGCGGGGAGAAGGCGGTCCTCCATCTCCATGACGGCGGCAATGTGCATGGCGGTGGGGAAGGTATCGTTGGAGCTCTGGGACATGTTTACGTGGTCGTTGGGGTGGAGCAGCCGCTCTCCCGCCAGCTCATTGCCCCGATTGGCAATGACTTCGTTCACATTCATGTTGGACTGGGTGCCGGAGCCGGTCTGCCACACCGCCAGGGGGAAATGCCCCTCCAGCCCGCCCTCCAGAATTTCCCGGCACACCTGGCAGATGAGCGCACACCGGCGGCTGTCCAGCTTGCCCAGCCGGTGGTTGGCCTGGGCGGCCGCCTGTTTGAGAACGGCAAAGGCCCGGATGATTTCCGGCGGCATTTTCTCCGTGCCGATTTTGAAATTTTCAAAGCTCCGCTGGGTCTGGGCCCCCCAATAGCGGTCTGCGGGGACCTTTACCTCCCCCATGGTGTCGTGCTCCACTCGATATTCCATCCATGCAACCTCACTTTCGGCCATCCTGGGGACGGCGCTTGCTGTACGAACGATATTATACACCCGTAACCGCGGCAGAGCCATGAAAACTTTCCCTGGGGCCTTCCCAGCGGCTGGCCTTTGGGGTATGATGATGCCAGGAAAAAGGAGGCCTGTATGCCATGATTCAACTGATCAAGAATGTTGTGCTCTATCGGGAGGGGGCCTGGCGGCCCAGTGAACTGCTCCTTGCCGGCGGCCGGATTGAGGCGGTGGGTCAGCGGATTTCCTGCGCCTATGACGGACTGGAGGTTGTGGACGGCAGGGGGATGCTGGCCATTCCCGGCTATCTTGACCAGCATGTCCACATCACCGGCGGCGGAGGGGAGGGCGGTTTTCTCACCCAGGTGCCGCCCATGCGGCTCAGTGACCCGGTCAAGGCGGGAGTTACCACCCTGGTGGGCCTGCTGGGGACGGACAGCGCCACCCGCAGCGTGGCCAATCTGGTGGCGAGGACCAAGGCGCTGCGGGCGTATGGCCTGACGGCCTACTGCCTGACCGGCAGCTACCACTATCCCTCTCCCACCCTGACCGGCAGCGTAACGGATGATATTGTGTTTGTGGAGGAAATCATCGGAGCCAAGCTGGCCATCTCCGACCACCGCTGCAGCCATGTCTCCCGGGAGGAGCTCATCCGGCTGGCCTCCGACGTGCGTCTGGCCGGGCTGCTGTCCGGCAAACCGGGAATCGTCCACCTGCACACCGGCAGCGGCAAAGGCCGGCTGGATTTGCTCTTTGACCTGGTGGAGCATACCGATATCCCCATCCAGACCCTCCGGCCCACCCACCTGGCCAACAAATACGATGACGCTCTCCGCTTCGCCAGGCTGGGCGGCTACATTGACTTCACCTGTGATGGCCGGGATTTACCCGGCTGCGCCGCCCTGCTGCTCCGGGCCATGGAGGAGGCTCCGGCGGGCCTGGTGACCGTCAGTACCGACAGCAACGGCAGCCTGCCCCGCTGGAATGAAAAAAAGGAGCTGGTGGGCATAGAGGCGGCCAGCATCCAGACCCTCCATGAGACGGTAAAGACCATGGTGCAGGTGCTGGGCTGCCCGCTGGAGCGGGCCATCGCCCCCGCTACCGAGCATGTGGCCCGGGCCTTGAACCTGTACCCGGCCAAAGGCTGCCTGGCGGCGGGATCTGACGGGGACATCCTCCTGCTGGATGAGGCGCTGAATATCCGCACGGTTTACGCCATGGGCCGGTGTATGCTGCGGGACGGTGTGCTGCTGGCCCCCGCCCCCTTTGAAAACTGAGGCGCGGCGGCAAAAGGGAACCCGGCAGCCATCTTCCGATGGCTGCCGGGTTTTAAAGCAGAGTTATTCCTGCACGTGGGCCAGCTTCTTGGCCAGCTCCTTCTTTCTGGCCAGGTTGCCCTGGCGGGCAATCATAATGCGCTGGGCCTGGGGGGAGCCGGCGCCGTGCATGGACTCGGTGCGGTAGCCC
>CALWOL010000088.1 GCA_944383135.1 uncultured Flavonifractor sp. | reverse complement strand
TCCTTCATCTGGGCGGGGGTGCGGAAGCGGCTCACCACGTCGATTTCCACCGGGTACTTGGCAAAGCGCTGCTTGGCGGTGAGGTAGTGCTGCCGGGCCAGCACGGTGGTGGGCACCAGGATGGCGGCCTGCTTGCCGTCCAGCACGCACTTCATAATGGCCCGGAAGGCCACCTCGGTCTTGCCGTAGCCCACGTCCCCGCACAGCAGCCGGTCCATGGGCCGGGGCTGCTCCATGTCGGCCTTGATTTCCGCGATGCACCGCAGCTGGTCGTCGGTCTCGGCGTACTCGAACTGGTCCTCAAACTCCTTCATCCAGGGGGAGTCGGGGGAGAAGGCGTAGCCGGGCTGCCGCTGCCGCTGGGCGTAGAGCTGAATGAGCCCCTTGGCCAGGTCCTTCACGGCCTTCCTGGCCCGGGTCTTGGCCTTCTCCCAGTCGGTGCCCCCCAGGCGGGAGAGCTTTTTGGTCTCCTGGGCGTCCTCCCCGGAGCCGATATACTTGCTCACCAAATCCAGCTGGGTGGCGGGGACGTAGAGCACATCGGTGCCGGCGTAGGCGATTTTGACAAAGTCCTTCTCCACCCCGTCCACCGTCATCTTCACCATTTCCAGAAAACGGCCCACCCCGTGGTGCTCGTGGACCACCAGATCGCCGGGGGACAGGTCGGCGTAGGAGCCCAGCTTCTGCCGGTTGGTCACCGGCTTGCTTTTCCGCTTTTTGCCCAGGGCGGACTGTCCCTCGGTGAGCACCGCCAGCCGTCCCGCCGGATACTCCATTCCGGCGGAGACGCCTCCCACGGCGATGACCGCCTTGCCCCAGGCGGGCAGGTCGTGGAGCTGGAAGTCCACGGCGGTGGTCATCTTCTGCTCCCGGAGCAGGGCCTGGAGATTCAGGGCCCGCTGCTCGCTGCCCACCAGCACCACGGTGCGGAAGCCCTCGGACACATAGTGGGCCAGGTCGGACACCGCCGTCTCCAGACTGGCGCCGTAGGAGGGCAGCTGCTTGGCCAGCAGGTTGAGGGCCGTCCGGGGCCGCAGGGGACACTGGGCGGAGGCGAAGGCGTCCAGGCAGCACACCGGCCACCCCTCCAGCACCTCCCACAGCTCCTCGGGGGTGCGGGCCAGCCGGGCCAGCTCCCCCGCCAGCTCCCCCCGCTCCAGCAGGGTCTTGGCGTCCTCCTCCAGCTGCCACAGGTAGTTCTTCCCCCGCTCGGCCACCCGGGGGCTCTCGCTGAGCACCACCAGGGCCTCCTCCGGGAAATAGTCCGCCGCCGTTGCCATCTGGGGATAGATGAGCTCCAGATACCGGTCCATGGCGGGAAAGCGGATGCCCTGGGCCAGCTTCTCCCGGTCCTCCTCCAGGGTGGAGAGCAGCTTGTCGCTCCCCTTCCGCCGCTTTCCCCGGGAAATGAGTCCGTCCAGCCCCTCCATCAGCCCGCCGAAGCCCCCGGGGGCAAACTGGGGCAGCACCTCGGCGGCGGGGAGGAGCTCCGTCTGGCTGATGTTCTCAATGCGCCGCTGGGTGTCCACGTCGAAGAGGCCCATGGCGTCAATCTCGTCCCCAAAGAACTCCACCCGCACCGGCTTGGGGTGGGCGGGGGAGAACACATCCAGGATGCCGCCCCGCAGGGCGAACTGTCCCACGCCCTCCACCTGCTGGCACCGGGTATACCCGGCGGCGGACAGGGTCTCCGCCAGCTCCCCCAGGTCGTGGCTCTCCCCCATCCGCAGCACCTGGGACGCCTGCATCAGCAGGGTCCTGGGCATGGTGCGCTGGAGCAGGGCTTCCACCGTGCACACCAGCAGGGGGCACTCCCCCGCCGCCAGGGCGCGGAGCACGGAGAGCCGCCGCTGCTCATACTGCCGGGACACCACCGCGGCGTTGTGGAAGGTGAACTCCCGGGCAAACAGGGTGCGCACCGGCTCCCCCGCCAGGGCGGCCAGATCCTTCTCCATCCGCTGGGCCTCGCCCTCGTCGGCGCACACCACCACCACCGGCCGCTCCAGCTCCCGGTGGAGGGCGGCGGCAAAATGGGCCCGATGGACCGCCGACAGGCCGGAAAAGGCCACCGGGCAGGCCCCGTTGTCAATGGCCGCCGTCAGCGCCCGGTATTCCGGGATGTCGCGGAGGGCGGAGAGCAGCTGTTTCATGGCACACCTCACTGGAAATAGAAAAATTTGGAAGTTATAGGCGCACGGGCCCCGGGCGGCGGGCCCGGGACCTACCCGGCATACTCCCGCACCAGGGCCAGAATGCTGTCCACGGTGCGGAACCGGTCTTTGGGAATGCGGGTGGGCTGGAGGAAAATCCCCAGGTCCTCCAGCCCCTCCAGCAGTTCAATAAAGGCCAGGGAGTCCAGCAGCTCCTCCGCCAGCAAATCGGCGCCGGGCAGCAGGACCCGCCGGGTGCCACAGGCCCGGACCAGCAGGTCCCGGACCGCGTCCTCCAGGTTCATTGTATCATCTCCTCCAGCCGTTTCCGGTCGCATTTTCCGTTGGGGGTCAGGGGGATGCGCTCCAGGCGCACCCACTGTCCGGGGCATTTGCAGGGGGGCAGCAGCCGGGCCAGGCCCGTCCGCAGGCTCCCCGTGTGGGCGGGGCCCTCCACCACCGCGGTGAGGCCCCGTACCTCCCCGCCGGGACCCCGGCGGGGGAGCACCGCCGCCCGCTCCACGCCGGGCAGGGACTCCAGAACCCCCTCGATCTCGGCGGGCTCAATGCGGTAGCCCTTGTACTTCAGCTGGTGGTCCTTCCGGCCCGCCCAGTACAGCAGGCCCTCCTTCACATAGCCCAGGTCGCCGGTGGCGTAGCGCCCCCCAAAGGCGGGGGCCACGCTCTCCCCGGTCAGAATCAGCTCTCCCTCCTCCAGGGTCACCCGCACCGCCCCCTCCCCCGCCCGGCCGATGGGCAGGGGCCCGCCGCACATGTCCCGGGAAATGGGGACGGCGGTGACGGCGCAGGCGGCCTCGGTGGGGCCGTAGGCGTTGAGCAGGGTGCAGCCGGGGAAGCGGTCCAGCAGCCGCCGGGCGGCGGCGGGGGGCAGGGCCTCCCCGCAGGAGAACACCGTCCGCAGGCCGGGCAGCCGCTGGGGGGAGAAGGCGGGCTCGGCCAGGCACAGCCGCAGGAAGGTGGGGGTGGTCACCAGCAGGGAGACATCGCAGGCCTCCAGCCGGCGGAGCAGGGCGGAGTAGTCCCCCTTCTCCCCCTCCGTCAGGGCCACATGGGTGCCCCCCTGGGTCAGGGCCAGGTACAGGTCCGCCACCGACAGGTCAAAGGACCAGGCCGCCTGGCCCACCGCGGTCTCCCCGGCGCTGTCCGCCAGGCCGGGCAGGGTGGACGCCCAGCGAAGGAAGGATTCCAGGTTGTTCAGGCTGATGCCCACCGGCTTGGGGGCGCCGGTGGTGCCGGAGGTGAACAGAAGGTAGGCCAGCTGCCCCCCGACCTCCGCCGGACGGCAGCGCAGGCCGGAGGAAAAGCCCGCCAGGGCCTCCCTCTCCTCCAGCCACTGGGCCCCCAGCCCCGCCGCCAGCTCCCGCTGCCGCCGGAGGGGCAGGCCGGGGTCCAGGGGCAGGTAGGGCCGCCCGGCGATGAGGCAGGCCAGGAAGGCCGCCGGGACCCACACCCGGTCCGGGCTGCCGGTCAGGGCCACCGGGCCCTGACCCGCCTCCCGCAGGCGGGCGGCCAGGCCCTGGACCATGGGCCACAGCTCCCGCCAGCGGATGGTGTCCGCCCCCGCCGTCAGGGCGGGCCGGTCCCCCAGGCTCAGGCTGTTGGCCCGCACCCGCTCCAGCAGGGGCCCGGTCACGGGGCGGCCTCCCGCAGCTGGTCCGGGGGGATGCGGGCGGGGTCAAAGAGCACCTTGGAGTGGTTGTCCAGCAGCAGCTCTTTGGCCACCTGCTCCCCGGCCCCGTTCAGGCTCAGGCGGTACACCCGGCTCACCCGGTAGTAGTCCGCCCCCTCCTTCACATAGTGGCTGTCCTCCTCCCGCAGGCGGTAGCGCAGGGGGAAGGGGGTCTGACTGCGCAGCTCGCCGCACAGGTCGTCCTCCTCCAGCCACAGCCGCAGCTGGACCGGCTGGCCGGTGTCGTTGCGGAAGCGGTAGTCGATGTGGGGATAAAAGAGGGAGGTGCCGGTGCCGAAGGGCACCCGCCGCCGGTCGTCGGGGAAGAGGGCGTCGGAGTGGTGGTGGAGCTCGGTCACCGTCAGGGGGCTGTGGAGCACCAGGTAGTGGATGAGGTTCCCCGCCTGGCACAGGCCGCCCCCCACGCCGGAGCCCAGCCGGCCGCCGGCGATGGTGAGCCCCGGCCCGAATCCCCGCCTGGCGGTGGGGTCCCCCACCAGACGCCAGAAGGAGAAGCTCTCCCCCGGCCGGATCACGATGCCGTCGACACACCCGGCGGCCAGGGCCAGGTTGGCCCGCTTGCTCCGCTGGAGGGCCATGTCCACCCCCTCCAGCCGCCGCAGCACCGGGGAGCGGTGGCTTTTCACGATGACGGGCAGGGACTCCTCCTGCCGCAGCTCCGCGGCCTGGAACCCGGCGCGCCAATCGGCCAGGGACTTGAGCAGCCCCTCCTTCCATAGGGAGATCCGGTAGCACGCCGGGCTCAGCTGATAAAATTGTCTGCGCTTGGCCATGGTTTTTCCCTCCCGCCTGGGTACAGCAAAAGAAAGCGGGACGCAGGCCCCGCTTTCCCTATGCTAACCGGGTCAATGGGAAAAAGCAAGTTACGATTTGGCAACAGCTCCTCAGCCGTTGAACCGGTTCATGGCCTTGTCGGGGCCGTCCTGGATGTAGCAGGCGGCGGCTTCCCCCGCCCGCTGGATTGCCTGGGAAATGATCTTGGCATCCTCTCCCGCGAACTTCCCCAGCACCCAGTCGGCCATGTCGTAGTCGGGGTGGGGCTTTTCCCCCACCCCGATCTTAATCCGGGGGAACTGGTCGGTGCCCAGGTGCTGGATGATGCTCTTCAGGCCGTTGTGCCCCCCGGCGGAGCCGCTTTTGCGGATGCGCAGCCTGCCCACAGGGAGGGACACATCGTCGGAGAGGACCAGCACCCGCTCCGGGGGAATTTTGTAGAACCGGGCGGCCTCCCCCACCGCCTCCCCGGACAGGTTCATATAGGTGATGGGCTTCATCAGCAGCACCCGGGCGCCCCCCAGCTCCACGCTCTGGGTGAGTGAGCGGTGCTTCAGCTTCTGCACCGGCACCCTCAGCTCCTCCGCCAGGGCGTCTATGGCGGCATAGCCCACGTTGTGCCGGGTGCTCTCGTACTTGTCCCCCGGGTTGCCCAGGCCCACCAGCAGCCACTCCACCCCGGAGGCTCGATTTCTGTTGAAAAACATACCTGCTCCTCAGGACGGGCAAAGGCGGGGGCAAGCCCCCGCCTTCCCCGGCCGGTTATCTTCTCTTTCGTTGTTACACAAACAGCTTGGACACGGAGACCTCTTCATAAATGCGCTCAATGGCCTCGGCAAACATGTGGGCCACGGAGAGGTACTTGATCTTGTCGCACTTCACGCCGGGACGGGGGGGCACGGTGTCCAGGAAGATGACCTCCTTGAGCACGCTCTTCTCAATGCGCTCCACCGCCGGACCGGAGAGGACGCCGTGGCTAGCGCAGGCGATGACATCCACCGCGCCGCCCAGCTCCACCAGGGCCTGGGCCGCGCCGCACAGGGAGCCGCCGGTATCCACCATGTCGTCAAAGAGGATGACCTTCTTGCCCCGGACATCGCCGATGATGTTCATCACCTCGGAGGAGTTGGCCTTCTGGCGGCGCTTGTCCACGATGGCCAGACCCATGCCCAGCTTCTGGGCAAAGGCCCGGGCCCGGGCCACGGAGCCCACGTCGGGGGAGACCACGATCACATCCTCCTCCTGCCCGGCAAAGCGGTCGTGGAGGTAGTTGCTGAAAATGGGGTTGCCCAGCAGGTTGTCCACGGGAATGTCGAAGAAGCCCTGAATCTGATTGGCGTGCAAATCCATGGTGAGCACCCGGTCGGCGCCAGCCCGGGTAATCAGGTTGGCCACCAGCTTGGCGGAAATGGGGTCACGGGGCTTGGTCTTGCGGTCCTGACGGGCGTAGCCGAAGTAGGGGATGACGGCGGTAATCCGGCCGGCGGAGGCCCGCTTCAGGGCGTCAATCATAATGAGCAGCTCCATCAGGTTGTCGTTGACGGGGGAGCAGGTGGACTGGACCACAAACACGTCGGAACCGCGGACGGTCTCGTAGATGGAGACAAAGTTCTCCCCATCGGAGAAGGCGCCGGCCTCGGCGTTGCCCACCTCCATGCCCATCTCCTTGCAGATGGCGTCGGCCAGGGCGCGGTTGGAATTGCCGGAAAAGATTTTGATGTCCTTACCGTGTGCAATCATGCTTTAAACATCCTCTCACGTAAATCTCTATATTTCCATCCCTGCGGGATGAGATTACCATCTGCGGAAACGGCGCTTGGCCGCCCACTGCTTCTTCACAGTCTGCCGGGAGCGGGCAATGGCCAGGGAGTCGGCGGGCACCTCGTCGGTAATGGTGCTCCCGGCGGCGGTATAGGCCCCCTCCCCCACCCGCACCGGCGCCACCAGATTGGTGTTGCAGCCGATGAAGGCGTTGTCCCCCACGGTGGTGCGGTACTTCTGGGCGCCGTCGTAATTCACCGTGACGGTGCCGCAGCCGAAGTTCACATGGCTGCCCACGTCGGCGTCCCCCACGTAGGTCAGGTGGGAGATCTTGGTGCCCTCCCCCACGGTGGAGTTCTTCAGCTCCACAAAGTCCCCCACCTTCACCTGGGGTCCCACCTGGCAGCCCGGGCGGATATAGGCAAAGGGCCCCACCCGGGCGCCGTCGGCCACGGTGCTCTCGTTGAGCTGGGAGGCGTTTACCGTCACCCCCGCCCCGATGGCGCAGTCCCGGATCATGGTGTTGGGGCCGATTTCACAGTCTCTGCCGATGGTGGTCTCCCCCCGGAGGATGGTGCCGGGGAGGAGTACCGTCCCCGCCCCCACCTGGATTTGGGGTCCCACATAGCAGGTGTTGGGGTCCATGATGCGCACCCCCTGCTCCAGCAGGCGGGCGGCGCCGTAGTTGCGGGCGGTGAGCTCCGCCTCCGCCCGGCCCTCTCCGCCGCCCCGGATGAGGCTGACGTCCTGGTACCAGGGGCTGCGTCCCCCCGCCTTGTCGGCGTTTTCCTTCAGGGCCTCCTCCAGGCCGGCGCCCTGGCCCAGCAGGGCGGCCAGCTGGGCGGCGTCCATACGGTAGACCCCGGTGTCCCGGTTGTCCATGGGGCCGGCAACGCTGTCGTCGGCCAGCACCCGGGCGGCCTGCCAGCTCAGCAGCACCGGGCGGGTAATCACCACCGCCTTGCCCGACAGCTCCCCCAAAAAGCGCACCAGCTGCTCCACCGCGTCCTGGCTGACGCCGGTGACAAACTCCGTGCCCTCCGGGAAGCAGGGGGCGGCCTTCTCCCGGTCATC
>CALWOL010000087.1 GCA_944383135.1 uncultured Flavonifractor sp. | reverse complement strand
GAATGACGATGACCACAGTGCTTCCCTTGTGGGCCAGCTCCCGCAGGGTGGGCATACCGATGGGATTGCGGATGGACTCCATGGTGGCGTTGTACAGGCTGTCCCAGTCCTGGGGCAGGCAGGGCGGGTCCGCCACCGTCTCCCCGGGGATAAACACGTCGGTGCTGTCGGGCAGCTGGGCGCTCATCAGGCCCTGGCCGTACTCAAAATCCAGTTTCATAGGTTACCTCCCTCTCTTAGTGGCCCATGTACAGGCGAATGATCTCCAGATACTCCTCCGGGTAGAAGCCGATCTCCCCGCTGAACCGGGTGAGGGCGATGAGGCCGCCGTCGATCTCGGCAATGGAAGCCAGCATGGCGGCGTTGTCCGCCTTCAGCCCGCCGCCGTACACCACGTCCATGCCGCCGGTCTGCTCCTTTACGAAGCGGGCGATCTTCTCGATGTAGGGCTTGTCGGCAGGGGTCTTGCCCGGGCCGATGGACCAGATGGGCTCATAGGCGATGACCACCTGGCTCTTGTCCACCCCGTCCAGGCCGATGGAGAGCTGGTCCCCCAGCACCTGCTGCCACTGCTCCTGCTCCTCACTCTTCTCGCCGATGCAGTAGAGCACCTTCAGCCCGGCGGCCTGGGCGCATTTGATCTCCTGGTTCAGCAGGCGGTTGACGGCGGCGGTGTCGGTCACCCCGGCCTCGGCCAAAATGCCCGCCTTGTCATTGCGCTCCTCGCAGTGACCGATGAGGGTCCAGCCGCAGCCCAGGGCGGCGGCGGCGTGGGCGGGCCGGTTGGTGGTGAAGGCGCCGAAGTTGCCGCCTACGGCGGTGTCCGCCCGGAACACCCCCTGGCAGCCCACCTGCACCTTGCTGCCGGCGGTGCGGGCGGCGGCGGCGGAGAGGATGTGGGCCTCGGGGAAGAAGTCGGCAAACTCCACCTCGTTGTCGGCATACCCGGCGAGGCCCTTCTGGGTCTCAGTCACGATGACGCGGCCCCAGTCGGCCATGGGGGCCAGGCGGTTCACGCCCCCCAGCTCCATCGGCACGTCGAAGCGCTTCAGATTCAAAAAGATATGTTTCATTCAGTTGGCACCCGGCTTTCCCAAATTTTTAAACATATAGCCCTTGTAGGCCTCCACCCCCGGCTGGTCGAAGGGGTTCACCCCCGTCAGCTTGCAGGACAGGTAGCAGGCGAACAGGAAGAAGTAGTACATCTCGCCCAAAGTGTGCTCGTCCAGGGCGGGCACCGACAGCTCCAGGCAGGGGATGCCCCCCTGGCTGTGGGCCTCCATGGTGGCCTTCCGGGCGGTGTCGTTGATGTCCCAGAAGTCCTTGCCGTCCAGGTACTGGAAGTAATCCTTCTTGGTCTCGGTGGGCATGATGACGCTGGCGTCCCGCGCCCGCACCTCGATAAAGGTCTCAAAGAGGATGGGGCTGCCCTGCTGGATGAACTGGCCGATGGAGTGCAGGTCCTCCGAGTTGGAGGACACCACCGGGTAGAGGCCCTTGCCCTCCTTCCCCTCGCTCTCGGCGAAGGCCTGAATCCACCACTTGGCAAAATAGTCCAGCCGGGGCTCGAAGAAGGCCATCATCTCCAGCCGGAAGCCGTGGTCGTACATCAGGTTGCGCAGGCAGGCGTAGCGGAGGGCGATGTTCTCCTCCGCGGGCTCGGCGAAGAGCCGGTCCCGCATGTCCCGCATGCCCTGGGTGACGGCCTTGATGTCGATGCCCGCCACCGCCATGGGGAACAGTCCCACGTCGCTGCCGATGGAGTACCGGCCGCCGATGGGGCCGGGGAACTCCAGGAAGGTGTAGCCGTGGTCCTGGCACAGCTGATGGAGGGTGGAACCGGGGGTGCCGGTGGCGAAAATCCGCCGGGCGGCCTCCCCCTCCCCGTACCGCTGCTCCAGGTAGTGCCGCAGCATCCGGAAGGCGATGCCGGGCTCCAGGGTCTCAAAGTTCTTGGCGATGCAGTCGATGTAAATGGACTGGTAGCCGTCCAGCTCGGCCAGGGTGTCGGCCATCTCCCGGGCGGAGATGGTGTTGCCCGCCCACAGGATGGCGGGGCCGTCCTTGGGCCGCAGGGCCTTCACCGCCGCCCGGGAGGCCTGGTTGGACCCGCCGATGCCGATGACCACAAAGGCGTCGGCGTCGGCGCGCACCCGGGCCGCCTGCTCCAGCAGATAGCCCACATGCTCCGGCCCGGCGTAGTCGTCCACCTGGAACCAGCCTAGGCAGTCCTGGTACTGCGCCTCCCCGGCCACCACCTCCGCCAGCACGGAGGCGGAGGCCTTGACCTTCTCCTCCAGCTCACCGGGGGCCAGAACCGGCTTCCGGTCCTGGTAGGACAGGGTGATGTCTTTCATGTTACACGCCCTCCTTGGCGTACCGGGCGGCCATGTCCTCCAGGGAGGCCATCTCCACCAGAGGGGCCTTGCCGAAGCTGCCGAACTCCACAATCAGGGTGCCCACAGCCTCCTTCACGCCCCGGCGCATGGCGTCGGTGATGAGGGCCACGGTGCCCTCGTCCCCGGTGCCGTACATGACGGTGTCCATGATGGGAGCCAGGAAGGCCCGGGGGTCAAAGGCGTCCCGCTTCTCGTCCAGCAGCTTCCAGATGCCGCCGATCTTGGCGTCCTCCTTCAGCTCGGGGTGGTCCCGGAACAGCTCCCGGAAGTTGCGGGTGACAGCCAGGCGGATGTCGGTATCCACGTTGATCTTGCCGATGCCGCAGGGGATGGCGGCCTTCAGCTCCTCCTTGGAGATGCCGTAGGCGTTCTTGATATCGCCGCCCAGGGCGTTGATCTCGCTGACGATGTACTGGGGCACGGTGGAGGAGCCGTGGGACACCAGCACCCCCTGGATGCCCTCGTGGTTCATGCACTCCTTGATGGCGATGGGGATTTCCTTGCGCAGCTTCACGTCCTTGCCCTTGCTGGCCCCGTGCATGGTGCCGTAGCTGATGGCCAGGGCGTCCACCCCGGTCTTCTTGAAAAACTCGATGGCGGAGAGGGGGTTTGTATAGGTGGAGTTGGCGGCGAACACGTGGTCCTCCACCCCGGCCAGCACCCCCAGCTCGCCCTCCACGGACACGCCCCGGGCGTGGGCGTACTTTACCACTTCCCGGGTGATCTCCACGTTCTCCTCAAAGGGCAGAGAGGAGCCGTCGATCATCACGGAGGTGTAGCCCCCCTCAATGGCGGCCACGCAGGAGTCAAAGTTCTTGCCGTGGTCCAGGTGGAGCACCACGGGGATGGGGCTGTTGGCGGCAAACTTCTTCACCGCCTCGGCGATGTTGCGGGCCCCCTTCTTCTTGTCCTCCAGGGTGCCGTTGGCAAAGTCCACCCGGCCGCCCATGAAGGCGTTGGCCAGGTCGGCCCCCTGCAGGATGGCGGGAGAGCGGAACATCTCATGGACGGCGATGACGGCCTCAGCCTGGGCCACGGCGTTGACGTTGAAGGCCCCCTGGGCGTAGCCATACTTCACGGTGGCGTCCAGAACGGGACGCAGAGGTACCAAAGGCATAACAATTCTCCTTTACAAATTCATTTTTCGCTCAGGCACGGGTATACACGGTGCGACCGCCCACGATGGTGCGCGCCACCTGGCAGTCGGCGTCCAGGAGCACCAGGTCGGCGTCCTTGCCCCGGCCAATCTCCCCCTTGCCGGTCCAGCCCATGAGCCGGGCGGGGTTGGCGGTCATCAGGGGCACCAGGGTCTCGGTGCTTTTTCCGGTGAAACGCATCAGGTTGCGCAGGGCCTGGGCCAGGGTGAGGGTGGAGCCGGCCCGGACGCCGTTGGAGGCCAGCTTGGCGTCTCCGTCCTCCACAACCACGTCGTTGACCCCCAGCTTATAGTTGCCGTCGGGCAGGCCGGCGGCCATGATGGAGTCGGTGATGGCCAGCACCCGGTCATAGCCCTTGGCCTTCAGGTAGAGGCGCACGGTGCCGGGGTGGAGGTGGCGGCCGTCGCAGATGGCCTCCACATACACATCGCTCTCCAGCGCCGCGCCGAAGATGGCGGGATCGTGCTGGTGGAACAGGCGCATGGCGTTGCCCAGGTGGGTGCAGGAGCGGACCCCCGCCCGAACGCAGGCCATGGACTGGTCATAGCCCGCCCCGCTGTGGCCCATGGCGCACACCATGCCCATGGCGGTGAGGTGGGGAATCATCTCCGCCACCCCGGGAATCTCCGGGGAGAGGGTGACGTAGCGGATATGGCCGCCGCTGGCCTTCTGGTAGCGGGCGAAGAGCTCCGGATCGGCGGTGTGCATCAGCAGATGCTCCGGCATAGCCCCCTTGTACTCGGTGGACAGGCAGGGGCCCTCCAGATGGACCCCCAGCAGGGAAGCCCCATCGTAGGGCCCGCCCTCAATGACCTGACGGGCCTGCTCCAGGCACCACAGGGTCTGCTCCACGGTGTCGGTGAGGATGGAGCACAGCCAGCCGGTGACGCCCTGACTGGCAAAGAACCGGCCGATGGTGCGCAGGCCCTCCACGTCGGCGGCGTTCACATCCACCCCGGCGGCGCCGTGGGTGTGGACATCCAGGAAGCCGGGTACCACCCGCAGGCCGGAAGCGTCCAGCTCGGGCAGGTTTTTGGCATTGTGGAGCCCCCGGGTGACGGCGGTGATCACCCCGTCCTCCACCGCCAGATCGGCGGGGGCAAAGGAGCCGTCCAGCAGGACGGAGCCGTTTTTCAGATAAAAGGAGCCTTCCATGGGAACCTCCTCAATACGCCTTCTGGGCAGCGTTGGCGTTGACGTAGAGCACCGCGTCGGGGTGCTTCTGGGCCAGAGTGGCGGGGAAGGCGGCGGTTACCTCGCCGTAGGCCGCCCGGCGGCATACCGCCCGGTGCCAGTCCCGGAACACCGCCAGGCGGATTTTCCGGGCGGAGAGAATCTCCTTCATGCCGATGGTGACGCACTTGTGGGGCATGTCCTCCAGGGCGCCCCCCAAATCGCCCACGCAGTTGGTGGCCCGGGTCTCGGGGGAGATGTCCAGCACCCGGGTGGGCAGCTGGGCAAACTGCTCCGCCGTCAGCTCCGGCTGGGGCTCGTTAAAGGCCAGGTGGCCGGTGATGCCGATGCCGCCGAAGGTGATATCCACGCCGCCCAGCTGCTCAATGAGGGCGGGGATATGGCCCAGATCCTTGGGGTCGGGGAACACCCGCTGCTCCTCGGGCATGAGCAGCTCGGGGTCGATTTTGCCGTACACCTCCCGGGCCATGAAGCCCCGGAAGGACAGGGGATCGTCCTTGTCAATCCACGCCCCGTCGTCGGTGAGGTACTCGTCCATGTTGATGAACCAGCAGTTCTTCAGGGACAGCTTCTCCCGGTTCACCAGCCGGACAAAGATGGGGTACTGGCCCACCGGTCCCACCGGGCAGATGAACACGGTGCGCTTGCCGGCGGCGTTGTTGGCCCGGATTTCCGCGCACATCTCGGCGGCCAGCTCATAAAACACCTCGCCGGAGTCCCCCAGCTTCACGATGGGCAGCTTGGCGTCCTTGCCCAGCTCCTGGGCGGAAATATGATAGTAATCCATAACAGCCTCTCCTTCCATTTACTGAAACAAATGCTCCAGACTCATCTGACGAATCATTTTCACAATTTCCTTGGTGCGGGAACAGCCGAACTTGTTCAGCAGGCCCTTAATCTGGGTCTTGACGGTGACCACCTCCACATGCCGCAGCTTGGCAATCTCCGCCACCTTTTTCTCCTGAAGGAGGAGCTTGACCAGCTCATGCTCGGCGGGAGTGAGGTGGGCCACGTTGTTGATGAAGAAGATGAGGGAGCGCTCGCTGCGGCGCAGCCGGGCGTACTCCTGCATAACGGTGTTCTGAATCCGGGGCTCCAGCTCGGCCCGGCCCTGGCTGGCCCGGCGGATGTGCTCCAGCAGCTTCTCCTCCTCGCAGCCCTTTACCACATAGTCCACCGCCCCGGTGCCCATGGCGGAGGTGATGACGTCGTCGGTCTCATGGGCGGTGAGGAAGAGGATTTTCACTCCCGGGTTTTGGGCGGTAATGACCTCCGCCGCCCGGATGCCGGCGTCCACCGTCTCCATTTCAATGTCCATCAAAATCACATCGCAGGGGGTCTTGGCACTCAAAGCCACAATCTCCTCCCCGGAGGCGGCCGCGCCCACGATCTCCATATCCTCCTGGGCCGACACCACGTCGCAGAAGTCCTCCCGCAGCAAGGGCAGGTCCTCCGCCACCATCACACGGATTTTCTCTTCCACGGCACTCACTCCTTCTGATGGGCGTCATACAGGGGCAGCATGATGAAGAAGCTGGTCCCCTCCTCCGGGCGGCTCTCCAGGCGGAGGCGGCCCAGGTGGCTTTTGACAATCTTCCGGACATAGTACAGGCCCATGCCCCAGTTGTGATTGGTGTTTTTGCTGGTAAAGAAGGGCTCAAAGATTTTATTCTGCAGCTCGGCGGGAATGCCGCCCCCGTTGTCGGCGGCCTCCACCACCGTCCACATTCGCTCCCCCCGCACCCGCAGGGTGACCCGGGGCGTCTCCCGCCCGGCCTGCACCGCCGCCTCATAGCCGTTGCACAGCAGGTTGCAAATGGCCTCGCTGAGGTGAGCCAGATCCGCCAGCACCAGGCGGTGGGTCTCCAGCTCCACCACCACCGGCTGGTCCGGATACTTGCCGTGGAAGCGCTCCACCGCGGTGAGGGCCAGCTGATCCACCGTCACGGGGGTCAGGGTGATGGCGTTGTTCTTCACCGCCCGGTACAGCTCGTCCATCCGCCGGAGCATTCCCTCGTTCAGGTCGTTGAGCTGGGCGGCGCAGGCCCGCACCCGCTCCACATCCGGAGGCTCCTCCGCCAGGGCCCTGGAGAGCTTTTTGTGGAGCACCCGGCTGGAGAGCAGCTGGTTCTTCACCCCGTGGACAAACACCGAGGTGCCCACCCCGGCCGCGTCGAACTTCCGCTGGAGCATCATGTCCTGCCGCTCGTCGTCGTAGCTGATCTGGGTGTAGCGCACCATGTTGTAGCTGCCCAGCACCACAAAAAACACGGTGCACAGGCCCAGCACGCTCCACCCCACCGCCGGCAGCGTGGAGCTGATGTAGGTGGTGACCCCCAGGCGGATGTACTCCGAGATAAACATGTTGTAAATCTGGGCGGGGTCCTTCACGGCGTAGAGCAGATAGAGGATGGAGATGCTGAGAAAGCACAGCAGCACATACCGGAAATTCTTCTTAAAGACCGGCATGGTGGTGGCCCGGTACTCCAGGACCATCAGCGCCGCCGCCGCCGCCAGATAAGCCACAATCCCCGCCAGCACCAGGTTAATGAGCACAGGCAGCACCCATAGCCGGCCGCCAATCAGGGTGCGGAACACCGCGGGGGAATAGTAGGTCAGCCACAGGGCGGGGGGAATACATGCCAGTATCCGCAGACTCTTCAGCCTGCGGCGGAAAAAGGGAATCATGGTGGTCTCCAGGGCGGCCAGCAGGGCAAACAGGGGAAACAGGGAGCGGCCGATGGCCACTACAAAGCCCAGCTTGTCCATAGACAGGGGGAGGAACTGCAGCCAGGTCTGGATTCCGGGCACCAGGAACAGAAAGGCCCGCTGCTGGGCGGCGGTGCCCCCCATTTTGGCGATATAAATGACGATGCCTGCCAGCATCACCAGGTTGCTCACGCTCATCCCCAGCAGGTAGAGCGCCAGCACATCCCGCCGCCGCAGGGCCACATATACCGCGGTACCCAGGCACAGGATGAGCACCAGAATCAGCATGGCCTTCCCTCCCTATCCTGCCCCTATTATACCCCACCGCCTATGGCGGTGTAAACACCGCGCCTGCAAAAGCGCCGGGGCTCCGCCTAACACGGAGCCCCGGCGGGGTTAACAAATCTTTACTTGGCGGCAGCGTAAGCGTCGTAGGCCTCCTGCATCACGTCGAAGAGCACGTAGTCCTCCACGGGAACCTCCTCGGTGATGGTGCCGTTGTTCAGGAAGATGCCCTGCTGAGTCTCATACACGGTCTTGATGGCCTCCATGTCGCCGCACACCTCGGTGATGGTGTACCAGTCAGCCTCGCCCACAGCCTGGAGCATGGTGTCCTCGGGGGCGTCCAGCTCGGCGGCCAGAATCTTGGCCATCTCCTCGGGGTGCTCGGCACGCCAGTCGTGAGCCTTGTCCAGAGCCTGAGCAAAGCGCACCAGGATGTCGTGGTTCTCCTCAGCGTACTGGGGAGTGCAGATGTAGCTGGAGGGGAAGATGGCGCTGTCCAGGAAGTCGGCGTTGCAGCCCAGGTTCACATAGTCATCGCCCAGGGTGTTCTGCAGGGTCACGGTGTTGGGGGACCAGGAGGCGGCGGCGTCAATCTGGCCGGAAACCAGAGCGGTGGTCATGCCGTCCACGGTCATCTCCACGGTGTTGATGTCGTCTATGGTCATGCCGGCGCGGGCCAGGGCCTGCTGCAGGATGATCTCGGAGGAGGTGCCGGAGGCGACGGCCACGGTCTTGCCCTTCAGGTCCTCGATGGTCTCAATGCCCTTGGCGCGGTTGCCCACCACCACGTCGGACAGGGAGGTGGTGTGGTCCATCTGGAAGATCTTGGCCTGGCCCTGGATGCACAGGGAGTGGGCGCCGTGGCCGATCTGGGAGATGTCGATATCGCCGGAAGCCATAGCGGCAATCTCAGCGGGGCCGCCCTGGAACTCGAAGGTCTCAACGGTCAGACCCACTTCCTCAAAGAAGCCCTGGCTGATACCCACGAACAGGGAGCCGGCGGAGCCCAGGTTGGGCATGTAGGCCACGCGGACGGTGGCGGGCTCATAGCTGGGGGCCTGGCTCTCGGGAGCCTCGCTGCTGACGGCCTCGGGGGTCTCGCTGTTGGTGGCGGGGGTGTTGTTGCCGGCGGAGTCGTTGCCGCAGGCGGCCAGGGAGAAAATCATGCCGCAGGCCAGCGCAAGAGCAAGCAGTTTCTTCTTCATACTCAAAATCCTCCTTAATATTATCTCAATCCGGGCACAGCCGGAAAGCGACGATTACTTCCGGACAGACAGGTACTCCTGATACACCTGGCTCCAGATGTGGTTCTTCAGCTCCAGGAAGCGGGGGCTCATCTTGGTCTCCTGGTCGCGGGGATAGGGGATGTCGATGTCCACAATCTCCTTCACTCGGCCGGGACGGGCGCACATGATAACCACCCGCTGGGCCAGAATGATGGCCTCCTCCACGTCGTGGGTAATGAAGAAGCAGGTCTTCTGCTCCTTCTCCCAGGTGTTCAGCAGCTCCTGCTGCAGCTGGGTGCGGGTCTGGGCGTCCAGAGCGCCGAAGGGCTCGTCCATCAGCAGCACCTTGGGGTTGACGGCGTAGGCACGGGCGATGGCCACGCGCTGCTTCATGCCGCCGGACAGCTCCTTGGGATAGGACTTGGCAAAGCCCTCCAGGTCCACCATCTTCAGATACTTGCGGGCCAGCTCCTCGCTCTCTTCCTTGCTCTTGCCCTGGAGCTTCAGGCCAAACTGCACATTCTTCTCCACGGTGAGCCAGGGGAACAGGGCGTACTGCTGGAACACGATGCCGCGGTCGGGGCCGGGTCCCTGAACCTCTTTGCCGTCCACCAGCACCTTGCCCTCCGTGGGGGTCTCCAGGCCGCCGATGATGTTCAGCAGGGTGGACTTGCCGCAGCCGGAGGGGCCCACCACACAAATAAACTCGTTTTCGTGGATGTCCATATCCACGCCGTTCAAGGCAACCATCTCACCATTGCGGCCCTGGAACTTCTTGACCACATGGTCGATATGTACCTTTACTGCTGAATTGTTTCCTGCCATCCCGTAAACCTCCTCTCAAGGAATTTCACAATCTTCTCGAAGCAGATGCCGATGATGCCCAGCAGGATGATGCCCATGAGCATCACATCCATCTGGTAGTAGCCGTTGGCCTGCTGAATCATCATGCCGATGCCCATGTCGCCGCCCACGATCTCGGAGGCCATCAGGGTGGTCATGGAGGTGGACAGGCCCAGCCGGGCGGCCACCAGAATGAAGGGGGTGGAAGCGGGAATGGTAATCTTGAAGAAAATGTCGCTCTGCTTGGCGCCCAGCACCCGGGCCGCCTTGATGAGGGTGGTGTCTACGCCCTTGACGCCCTGATAGATGGTGATGACCATCACCAGGAAGGCGGCGATGAAGATAACGGTAATCTTACTTCTCTGCCCGATGCCCAGAGCGGCGATGATGAGGAACACGTAAGCCAGAGGAGGAATGTTGCGGATGAACTGAATCCAGGGCTCCACCACGTGGCGGAAGGGGTCATACCAGGCCATCAGGAAGGCCACCGGAATGGAGACCACGAAGGCGATGGCAAAGCCCGCCAGTACGCGGGACAAGCTGGCCGCTACGTGGCCGCCCAGCACGCCGCTGGCAGCCTTGTCAATGAAGGCCTGCACCACAGCCGCGGGCGTGGCGAAGATGATGGGCCATTTGTACGCAGCCAAGAGCCAAATGGCGATGGCCACGGCCAGGGAGATGAGCACCCACACCCAGTTGGGTATCTTGCTCCAGACAGACGATTTTTTCAGTCTCATGGACACCTAGCCTCCTTTTGTTGTACCCAGTATAACCAAACTCTTCAGTTTTGGTAAGTATGAACTTTTATCATACTTTTTCCAAGGCTCTCCAGTCTCTCTCTTATACCAGCCGGGCCATGGAGGGCAGCTCCGGCCCGATGAGGGGCTTGCACCAGCGGCAGAACTCCTCCGTCACGTCGGTGCCGTCGGCGGTGAGGTAGTCGGGGGTCAGCACCCGCTCCCCCAGCATGACCTCCTCGATGGGAATGAGGAAGGTCTCGCACCGGTAGGGTTCGGTAGACAGCCGACGGAAGCCCACCATCTTCCCCGTCTCCCCCGCCAGGGCCGCCCGGCAGGCCTCCCGGCCCGCCAGCTCCGCCTCCGCCGCGTCCACCGGGGACTGCCAGGCGATGGAGGCCCGGGCCAGGATGCCCGGCTTCTCGCTGCGGGCCTTGATGCCCAGCCGCCGCACAATCATCTGGGCCAGGTGGGAGGACACGTCCCCAAAATAGGTGGAGCGCCCCGTCTGGAAGATGGGAGGCACGATGGGCTTGCCCGCGTCGTCGTGGAGGCCCTCGCTGGCCACCACCACCACGCCGCCCAGCTTGCGGTACCTGTCGCCCACCCGGTCCAGGAACTCGTCCTCATGGAAGGCCCGCTCCGGGGGATAGATGAGGTGGGGCGCGTCGCCCCCCTGCTCCCGGGCCAGGGCGGAGGCGGCGGTGGTCCACCCCGCGTTGCGGCCCAGGGACTCCAGCACCACCACGTGGATGGGCAGGCTGCGCACGTCCACCCCCAGCTCCCGCACGGTGCCCGCCATGTACCGGGCCACGCTGCCGAAGCCCGGGCAGTGGTCGGTGACGGCAATGTCGTTGTCCATGGTCTTGGGGATGCCCATGACAAAGATCCCCTTGTCCCTGCACACCGCCGCCAGCTTGCCGCAGGCGTCCATGGTGCCGTTGCCGCCGTTCATCAGCACATAGCGGATGTTGTGCTGCTCCAGGATCTCCGCCATTCTGGCGTAGTCCTCCGCCTCCAGGGCGTCCCGGGAGGTGCCGATGGCGGTGGCCGGGGTGATGGGCAGCAGCTCCAGCTGCGCCTCCGGCAGGGTGTTGAAGTCCAGCAGCTGCTCCTTCAGCAGGCCGCCGGTGCCCCCCACCGCGCCGTACACGTGCTCCACCGCCCCGCTCTCCTGGGCCTGGCGGATGGCCCCGTACAGGGAGCAGTTGAGCACCGCGGTGGGTCCGCCGCCGTGGATGATGATCAGGTTCTCTTTCAACGGATTCCCCTCCTCACACAATTCGTTTGCCCCTCATTATACCGCGCTCCCCTCCCTTCCACAAGGAGGATTTCTTATCCTCCTTTTTCCTCCCACCGCCGGGCGCGGAGCAGCCGGGCTCCGTCCCGCACCATATGGCCCAGCTGCCTGACGCTGTCCAGAATGTCCGGAAGGTGCAGCCGCCAGGACAGCAGAGAGCCTGCGATGCCGAAGAGTACAATATTGCCCAGGGTCATTACCAGCTGATTCACCCGTCCCTGCTCCCCCAGGGCGGTCACCCCGTCCTCCAGGCCGCCCAGCAGCAGGGAGGTAAGCAGGAAGAGCAGCAGATAGAGGGCCACGCTGCCCGCCTGCCGCAGGCGGCCCAGCAGCATCCGCCGCCGCCAGGAGCTTCCCCGGGCAGGGACGCTGTTCAGCAGCCGCACCGCCGTGTCCCAGGGGGGCAGGGGGCCCGACGGCCCGGGAGCCGGGGCGGTGCCGTCCTCCTGAAGGAAGCGGTGAATCCCCGCCTGTCCGTCCGCCCAATACCGCTCCAGCCGCTCCGGAAACCGGGGCGGAAAGCCCGCTTCCCCGGCACACCCCTCCAGCCCGGCGATGCTCTCGGCCATGGTATAGTTGTAGCACAAATCCACCACGGCCTCCGCCATGGCCCGGTCCTCCGCCGGGGCGCCGTCCCGCCGCAGGGCGGCATACCAGTCGCTGCGGCGGTTGGGGGAGCCGTGGGCCGCCACATCCACCCACAGCCGCTCCAGCACTCCGGCGGCCCGCTCCAGCCGCTCCCCCAGGGACCGGTCCGGGAGCGGCTCCGTCCGGCAGGCCCGGAGCACCTGCTCCAGCACCGACGTCATGGGCCGGGACCGTACCGGCCGCTCCGGGTTGACCGCCAGGGGCTCCCGGCTCAGGCGGAGGAGCAGCTCCACATAGGCCTTGGCAAAGGCCAGCCGTTCCCCATCCCCCGGCTCTCGCCGGGGGACGGTGTCCAGCACGGCGGGGTCGCTGTACTGAAGGGCGTAGGCAATGGCCAGCAGCACCTCCCGGCGGCTGGAGGAAAAGGGCAGCGCGGAGAACAGAAAGGTCTCCCCCGAGTCGTTGAGGCACCGCTCCACCGCGTTCTGCACATAGTGGGAGGCGGTGCGGATGACCCGCTGGGGGGCCTTGTCCGGCAGGGGCTCGTAGGCCTTCAGGGCCCCGTGGCGGAACAGCGGCCCGTGGGTGCGGCGGCAGCCGGCCAGCTGACTGAGCACGGCCTGCCGCTCCTCCTCCGCCATCCCGTCATAGTAGTCCGGCGGAGCGTAGCGGGAGTATTTCAGGGCTCCCATGCGGAAGAGCTGGGTCATGGAGCCGTAGCTGTCCTCCCGCCCCACGGCGCAGAGAAAGCCGTGGGAGTCGGTGAGCTGGTTGAAGGTGAGCACCACCCGGTTTCCCTTCAGCGCCACCTCCCGGAAGAGGGCCCGCTGGGCCCGCAGAAGCTCCTCCGGCGAGCTGCGGACCGAGTCCAGCTCGAACAGGTACACCAGCTCGTCCATTTCTCCGCCCCCAGAATCAGTTTTCCTTATTATACCATAGTCTTCCCGTCCTGTCTTGACCTTTTTTCAAAAACCCGTCATAATAAACAAAAAAAGAAACGGAAGGAGGGCCGGCATGGAGGTAATTTTGGCAAAGCACGCCCGCTGGCTCTGGGTGCGGGAACAGGGGCCGGAAGGTCCCCGGGAGCACCCGGTCTATCTGGACCCCCGGCTGGAGCGGCAGATTGAGGGGTATTTTGCCCTGATGGAGGCCCGGCCGGAGGAGTTTGCCCCCGACGCGCTCTACCCCATCTGCACCAGCCGGCGGCAGCTGCTGGAGTTTGAGGAGGCCACCGGCCGGCCGGCGGGGCTGGTCTTTGACAACCTGCCCTACTACCAGGTGGTGGCCGATTTGATTCTGGGGAACCCGCCCTATCTGTACGGCCGCGTCCTCTACCCCGGTTCAGGGGTGGGGGGCACGGTGATGATTCCCCTGCTGGAGACGGCGGAGGGTCCCCGGTACGGCCTGCTCCAGGACCACCGCCACAGCCTGCGGGGGCCCTCCGGGGGGGAGTTCCCCCGGGGCTTTTTGTGCCAGGGCCTTTCCCCGGAGGAAAACGCCAAAAAGGAGCTGAGGGAGGAGCTGGGGATTCTGCCGGAGCAGATAGCGGGACTCACCTTTCTGGGCCACACCCGGCCGGACACCGGCCTCAGCGGCGCCCGGGTGGCTGTCTATCTGGCCCGGCTCACCGCCTCCTCCGCCCCCAGCCTGGGTCACGAGGGGATTACCGGGCTGGAGTGGCTCAGCCGGGAGGAGCTGTTCCGCCGGCTCCGGGCGGGGGTGATTACCGACGGCCTTACCCAGTCCGCCCTCCTGCTCCACCTGCTGGCGGAGGACACCTGAGGACAAACTGACGCGCCCCCGGACGAAATTCGTCCGGGGGCGCGCTGTCGTTTGTCAAGGCTGAAGATATTCCAGAATGGCCTCCGCCGTGGGGGGGCAGCCGGGCACCTGGCGGGAGGCGCAGTTGCAGCAGGCGCCCACCCCCGGTCCGTAAAACTTGAC
>CALWOL010000086.1 GCA_944383135.1 uncultured Flavonifractor sp. | reverse complement strand
CCCCTGTTCGGCCTGCTGAGCACCATGGTGGTCACCAACCGGATGAGCTTCTTCTCCGACGCCCTGGGCCACTCCGCCTTTACCGGCATCGCCATCGGCACCCTGTGCGGCTTTGCCGACCCCATGTGGATGGCGGTGCTGCTGGCGGCGGCCTTCGCCCTGCTGTTCACCTACGTGCGCCGGAAATCCCACATGGCCAGCGACACGGTCATCGGGGTGTTTTCCTCCACCGCCGTGGCCCTGGGCATCTTCATCGCCACCCTGGACGGAGGCAGCTTCACCAAATTCAACAGCATCCTCATCGGCGACATCCTCAGCGTGGAGCCGGGAAAGATCGGCCTGCTGGCGGTCATCCTGCTGGTGGTCATCCTGCTGTGGCTGGCCTGCTTCAACGGCCTGATGCTCTCCTCCGTCCACCCCGCCCTGGCGGACAGCCGGGGCATCCGGGTGTTCTGGCAGGAGGCGGTGTTCTCCATGGCCATCGCCGTGGTGGTCACCGTGTCCATGACCTGGGTGGGCCTGCTGGTCATCAATTCCCTGCTGGTCCTTCCCGCCGCCGCCGGGCGCAACCTGGCCCGGAACATGCGGCAGTTCCACCTGTTCTCCATCCTGGCCGCCGTGGCGGCGGGGATTGCGGGGCTGATGACCTCCTACCACATCAGCTCCTCCGCCGGGGCCTCCATCACCCTGTATCTGGCCCTGTGGTTTGCCGTTACCTTCCTGTTCCGGGAAAAGCGGATGTAAAAAAATGGGGGCGGCCCGGTGCTGATGCACCGGGCCGCCCCCGTTTCACTCAGAACACGTACCGGTCCAGCCGGTCAAAGGCCTCCTGTACCCGGGAGAGGGGCAGGGCCAGGTTCATGCGGATGTGGCAGGGGCCGTGAAAGCGGGTGCCGTCCTGCCAGGCCACCCCCACGTCCCAGCCCGCCTTCAGCAGCTGCTGGATGCTCTTCCCGTGGGCGGCGCACCATTGGGTGCAGTCCAGGAAGAGCATGTAGGTACCCTGGGGCCGGGCCAGATGCACTCCGGGGAAATGGGCGGCAAGATAAGCGCAGGCATAGTCCACATTGCCGGTAAGCACCTGCCGCAGCTCCTCCAGCCAGGCCGCCCCCTCCGGGGAATAGGCCCCCGTCAGGGCGTGCATGGAGAGCACATTCTGCTCGTTGTAGTGGCTCAGGGAGGCCTCCTTCTCCACCCGCTCCCGCAGCCAGCGGTTGTAGATGATATGGTAGCTCCCCACCAGCCCGGCCAGATTGAAGGTCTTGGAGGGGGCGTACAGGGCCACGGTGCGCCGCCGGGCATCCTCGCTGATGCTCTGGGTGGGAATGTGCCGGTACCCCTCCAGGGTCAGGTCGGACCAGATTTCGTCGGAGATGACAAACACGTCATAGCTCCGGCACAGCTCCAGAAACCGCTCCAGCTCCCAGCGCTCCCACACCCGGCCGGTGGGGTTGTGGGGGGAGCAGAGAATGGCGGCGTGGATGCGGTGCTCCGCCAGCTTCCACTCCATATCTGCAAAGTCCATCCGCCAGACCTGGGTCTCGTCCAGCTTCAGCGGGCTGTGGATAATCCGGTAGCCGTTGTTTTCCAGGCTGCCGGTAAAGCCCACATAGGTGGGCGCGTGAACCAGCACCTTGTCCCCCCGGGAGCACAGCACGTTTAGGGCGGAAACCACGCCCCCCAGCACCCCGTTTTCATAGCCGATGTGTTCCCGGCTCAGGCCGGTCACTCCATTCCGCTCCGCCTGCCAGCGGAGAATGGCCGCATGGTAGGCGTCGGAGGGAGAAAAGTAGCCGAAGGCCGGGTGCTCAGCCCGGCGGAGGATGGCCCGGGTCACCGACGGCGGCACCGGAAAGTTCATGTCCGCCACCCACATGGGAATTACATCAAAGCCCTCCCGGGGCGGCTCGGGAGCAAAGCCCGGCCTGGCACCCAGCCCGTCCACGGCAAGGGCATCCCAGCCCCGCCGCTCCAGAATGGAGGTAAAATCATATTTCATCGCTCCCCACCCTTTCCGCAGCATAAGAAAAACCGGAAGCATCCTGATATGCTTCCGGTTTTCTGGCAGCGGGAGAAGGATTCGAACCCTCACATACAGAGTCAGAGTCTGCTGTGCTACCCTTACACAATCCCGCTATCTTGTACCCGCTCTTGCGGGCGCGAATGTTATTATACGCAAGAGCCCGCAAATTGTCAATAGGTTTTCCCAATTATTTTTTTATTTTTTCTCTCCGGACGTCCCCGCAGAATACAGGGCGTATAGTCCGGCGGTTTTGGCGGAACAGCTGCAAATTCTCCCGGCGGCCAGCGCTCCTTTTTTCCTGTACCATACAGTTCAATTTAAAATTTCGTATCAAAAATGGTTCTGCCTTTTCCCCTTTTTTCCCCTCTTTTCCCGCTCTTTCTTATCTGGTATATTTTCCCGTTACTTTACATAATCTCCTGTCATAACAGCTTCTACAAATAGTTATTCACATTTTCCACACGCTTTTCCACACCCGTTTTCCCGTTCTGGCCCAAGTCTTTTTCCACTTTTCCACAGCCTTTTCCACACGAATGCGTCAGAGCCTTCCGCCTGTCTCATGCTTTGAAGCGTATACATAACGCATTTTTTCTGTTTGGCTGCACCTCCGCCGTCCTTCTCCTTCAAACAAAAAGGGCTGACCGGCGTCAGCCCTTTTTGATGTCCCGGTTGGCGTAGGCGTTCAAATCCATACCGGCCCGCTTCCCCGCCAGATATTCATAATAGCCCTGGCAGCCAATCATGGCGCCGTTGTCCCCGCACAGGGACAGTGGGGGCAGGTAGAGCCTGTCCCCCGACTTCCCGCACGCCGCCTCCAGGTCGGCGCGGATGCGGGAGTTGGCGGCCACGCCGCCGGCTACCGCCACCTTGCCGTAACCCAGGGCCCTGGCCGCCTCCATGGTGCGGGGCACCAGGGTATCGCTGACGGCGGCGGCGAAGGAGGCCGCCAGGGAGGGCAGATCCAGCTCCTCCCCCTTCTGCTGGGCGTTGTGAATCATATTGATGGCGGCGGTTTTCAGTCCGGAAAAGGACATGTCCAGAGGCGCGTCATGGACGTGGACCGCGGGAAAGGGATATTTCTGGCAGTCTCCCCCCTGGGCCAGCCTGTCCATGGGCGCACCGCCGGGATAGCCGATACCCAGCACCCGGGCCACCTTGTCAAAGCACTCCCCGGCGGCGTCGTCCCGGGTGGCCCCCAGAATCTCCATCCGGGTATAGTCCTGCACGTCCACGATAAGGGTATTGCCCCCGGAGACGCACAGGCAGACAAAGGGGGGCTCCAGCTCCGGGTGGGCGATGTAGTTGGCGGCAATGTGGCCCCGGACGTGGTGGACGGGCACCAGGGGCACGTTCAGGCCGAAGGCGGCGGACTTGGCGAAATTCACCCCCACCAGCAGGGCCCCGATGAGGCCGGGGGCGTAGGTCACCGCCACGGCGTCAATCTCTTCCTTGGTCACCCCCGCCTGGCGGAGGGCCTGGTCCGCCAGGCCGGCAATGGCCTCAATGTGCTTGCGGGAGGCGATTTCCGGCACCACCCCGCCGTAGAGGGCGTGCATATCCGCCTGGGAGGCGATGGCGTCGGACAAAACGTTGCGTCCGTCCTCCACCACCGCCACCGCAGTCTCGTCGCAGGAGGATTCAATGGCAAGTATCCGCATCTCTTATTCCTTCTTTCTGTGGTCAGGGGCCGGAATGTGAATCATCCGGCGGAAGAGAAAGGGGGGCATGTGGCTCCGATACAGGTCCCGGTGGGCCGCCTGGAGCGTCTCCAGGCTCAGGGCGCAGTCCCCCGGCCACACCAGCATGGCGTAGCGCACCCCGAAAATCAGCGCCTGGTAGTCCAGCATCCGGTAGCCCGCCCGCTGGTAAAAGGCCAGCCGCCGCCGCCGGCGCATGTCTGTCTCCGGCGGGCTGTCCGCTTCCGGGGCCTCCGCCTCCACCAGCAGAGGGCAGCCCCGGCCGTACCGGGCACGGAGCAGCTCCAGCACCTGGGTGCCCCTCCCCTGTCCCCGGCTCTCCGGGCTCACGGCCATATAGTCCAGCAGGGCGCATTGTCCCTCCGCCGTCCGCCACACAAAGGCGTAGGCCTGCAGCTCCTCCCCCTCAAACACCCCCCAGGCGTCGTAGCGCCCGGACCGGCACAGCTCCTCAATGGAGGACAGGGGCCGCCGCTCGCTGCGGGGGAAGTCCCGCTTGATATAGGTGTGGTACACCCGCCGCAGCTGGATTTCCGACAGCATACGCAGTTCAGCCATGGTCATCAAACTCCACTGTCATCAGCAGGGCATCCTCATGCTCCTCCCGATAGTAGTTCTTCCGGCGGCCCACCACCTGAAAGCCCAGCTTCTCATACAGGCGGATGGCGGGGAGGTTGCTCTCCCGCACCTCCAGGGTGAGGAAGGCCAGATGGGCCCGGCCCAGCCGGAGGTAGGCCTTCAGAATCTCCTCCGCCACCCCCTGGCGGCGGAAGGCGGGGGCCACGGCAATCTTCTCCAGAGTGCCCTCGTCCAGCACCGCCCGCACCTCGCCGTAGCCCAGCACGGTGCCGTCCTCCCCCTCGGCCACCACCAGGGAAATCATGTCGTTATACAGCTCCTGCTCCAGCAGGGCCGCCGACCAGGGGTGGGAAAAGCACGCCCGCTCGATGGCCTCCACCTGGCTCAGGTGGGATTTGTCCATGGGGACCAGCTGATAGTTCATGGCTTCCGTTCTCCTTCTCTCATCCAGGCGGGCGGTCCCGGCGGGGTCTCGCCGGGGCCCAGAGGCACCCTGACATCGGTACGGGCCGGGCCGTAAATGGCCTTGTGGAGGGCCATCACGGGGCCCAGGTCGGCGGGTAGGCGGGGCAGGAAGGTGGTAAAGCGCATGCCGCAGGTGGCCATGTCATAGGCGGGTACAAAGCCGCACCGCTCATAGAAGGCCAGCCGCCGCTGCCGGATGGCGTTTTCCGCCGGGTCGTCCCCCTCCACCGGCCGCTCCGCCTCAATGAGGAGCAGGGACTTCCCCTCCAGCTGACCGGCCAGCATCCGGACGATTTTCCGCCCCAGGCCCCCGTTCCGCCGGGCGGCGGTGACCCCCAGGTAGTCCAGCAAAATACAGCGTCTGTCCGCAGGCTCCATCCACAGGGTGGCGTAGCCCAGCAAGTCCTCCCCGTCAAAGAGGCCCCACACCTCGTACCGTCCCTGGGCCATCAGGGCCCGGATATCGGCCAGAGGCTTGCGCTCGTTGGGGGGAAAGGCCTCGGTCAGCTCCTCCTCATACCAGCCAATCAGCTCTTTCTCTGTCAGCTGCCGCAGTTCCATGGCAAGCTCCTTTCAGCCCTTGGCCTCCGCCCAGCTCTTCCCGGCGTGGGCCTCGGCAAGGAGGGGCAGGGCCAGCTCCACCACCCGCTCCATCTCGGTCTCCAGCAGCTGCTTCACCCGCTCCGTCTCCCCCTCCGGACACTCCACAATCAGCTCGTCGTGGACCTGGAGCACCAGTCTGGCCTCCAGGCCCTCCGCCGCCAGCCTGTCCCGCACCCGAATCATGGCCAGCTTGATGATGTCGGCGGCGGTGCCCTGAATAGGCATGTTCAGAGCCACCCGCTCCCCGAAGGAGCGCAGGTTGAAGTTGGAGGACTTCAGCTCGGGCAGCCACCGGCGGCGGCCGAAGAGGGTGGAGACATAGCCGTCGGCCTTGGCCTGCTCCACCACCCGGTCCATATAGGCCCGGACGCCGGAGTACTTTTCAAAGTATTTGTCCATATATTCCCTGGCCTCCCACCTGGCCACCCCGATGTCCTGGGACAGGGAGAAGTCGGAGATGCCGTAGACGATGCCGAAATTCACCGCCTTGGCCCGGCGGCGCATCTCGTGGGTCACATCCTCCGGAGCCACCCCGAACACCTGGGAGGCGGTGACGGTGTGGATGTCCTCCCCGGAACGGAAGGCGGCGATCATATGCTCATCCCCGGCGATGTGGGCCAGCAGGCGCAGCTCGATCTGGGAGTAGTCGGCGTCCACCAGCATACGCCCCGCCGGGGCCACAAACATCTTCCGCAGCTCCGCCCCCAGCTGGGTGCGGACGGGAATGTTCTGCAAATTGGGCTCGGTGGAGGAGAGCCGCCCGGTGGCGGTGACGGTGTTCTGGAAGGAGGTGTGAATCCGCCCGTCTGGGGCGATGACCTTTGTGAGGCCGTCCACATAGGTGCTCTTCAGCTTGGCCAGCTGCCGGTAGTCCAGCACCGCCTCCACAATGGGGTGCTTGTCCCGCAGCTTCTCCAGCACCTCGGCGTTGGTGGAGTACCCCGTCTTGGTCTTTTTCACCGGGGGCAGGCCCAGCTTGTCAAAGAGGATGTGGCCAAACTGCTGGGTGGAATTGATGTTGAAGCGCTCCCCCGCCAGCTGGTAAATGCGCGCCTCATCGTCGGCAATGCGCCCGTCCAGCATCTCCCCAAAGGCGGTGAGGGCCTGCCGGTCCACCAGCATGCCCGCCCCCTCCATCTCCGCCAGCACGGGGCACAGGGGCAGCTCCACCTCATCATACAGCCTGCCCATGCCCAGCTGGGTCAGCCGGGGGGCCATGGCCTCCTTCAGCGCCCCGATAAGGGCGCAGTGGGACAGGAGGGCTCCCAGCACCGCTCCCTGGTCGGCCAGCGGGGTAAAGGCGTCCTTGGCCAGATAGGTATCCTTGGCCTTGGGGTACTCGTGGTTGAACCACCGCATGCCCAGGTTCTCCAGCTCGTAGCTGCCGTCGGTGGGGGCCAGGAGATAGGCGGCGATGGCGGTGTCAAAGACGAAGCCGCTCCCCTGGATACCCTCGGCCAGCAGCCGGGACAGCAAAGTCTTGGCGTCGTGGGTGTTCTTCCTGATGTCGGGGGCGAAGAGGGCCTTCAGCACGTCGTTGTACCCCTCCAGCCGGTCGGCCCGGAGGATGGCGGCGTGGCTGTCCGTCTCGCTCTCCCAGTGCTCCACCGCCACCACGTCCAGGGAGGGCAGGGCCAGCACGTCCACGCTGTCCTTTGTCCGCCAGACCGCCAGCAGCTCCTCCGCCCGGGCCCGGTCGGTCACGTCCTCGCTGGTGCAGGTGCCGGTAAACTGCTCCTCCTGCCGGACCTCTCCCTGGGGGGCGCTCAGGCCCAGCTTGTCAATGAGCTTGTTGAATTCCAGCTTCAGAAACAGCTCGTACAGCGCGGCCTGGTCGGGTGCCCGCCGCAGGTTGGCCTGTGGGGTGAAGTCGATGGGGGCGTCGGTGCGGATGGTGGCCAATTCGTAGGACATGCGGGCCTGTTCCGCGCCCTCCGCCAGCTTTTTCCGCACGGCGGGCTTGGCCTCCACCCCGTCCAGGTCCCCATAAATGGCGTCCACGCTCTGATAGCGCTGGATCAGGTCCATGGCGGTCTTTTCCCCGATGCCCTTGACGCCGGGGATGTTGTCGCTGGAGTCCCCCATCAGGGCCTTCAAATCAATGATGTGAATGGGGTCAAAGCCATAGGCCGCCCGGAAGGTGTCCGGGGTCATCTCCCTGGTGGTGGTCTGGCCCATGCGGGTGGACACCAGCTTCACCCGGGTGGTATCGGTGACCAGCTGGAGGGAGTCCTTGTCGCCGGTGACGATGACGGTGTCCCATCCGGCGCCGGTGTCCTTCACCGAGATGGTGCCGATGAGGTCATCGGCCTCCCACCCGTCCAGCTCGTACCGGGGGATGTTCATGGCGGCCAGCACATCCTTGAGGATGGGCAGCTGGGCGGCCAGCTCCTCCGGCATCCCCTTCCGCTGGGCCTTGTAGCCCTCGTACGCCAGGTGGCGGAAGGTGGGAGCCTTCCGGTCAAAGGTGACGCACAGCCCCTCCGGCTGTTCCTCCTCCAGCAGCTTGAGCAGGATATTCACAAAGCCGTAGACGGCGTTGGTGGGCGTACCGTCCTTGGTGGTGAGCAGCTTGATGCCGTAAAAGGCCCGGTTGATAATGGAATTGCCGTCAATGACCATGAGCTTCATGGAAGGACCTCCCGTACCCGGCTGGCCGGGTATAAAATCTCAGATTATAGTATACCAGCTTTCCCTCCCAGCGGCAAGAAAAAACGGGGGCGCTCCGGGGAGCGCCCCCACGGCTCAGCCCTCCAGCCTGCCCAGCGGGCGGTAGACCACCGCATACATGGTGAGCAGGCAGGCCAGGCCGCCGACGACGTTGGAGATGGGCTCGGCCAGGAACACGCCGTCCACTCCCAGGCCCAGCACCGGCAGCAGCAGGGTGAGGGGGGCCACGATAAAGGCCTTGCGCAGCAGGGAGAAAAACACCGCCTGCCGGGAGCGGCCCAGGCCCACGAACACCGACTGGCCGATGAACTGGAAGGACATGCAGAAAAAGGTGGCGAAGTAGAGGCGGAAGGCCGGGATGCCGGCGGCAATCAAATCCGCCTCGTCATTGAAGATGCGGATGAGCAATTCCGGGAAAATCAGCACCAGCAGCCAGGCCGCCAGGGAGTAGCCCATGGTGAGCACCGTGGTAAACCGGATGCCCTGCCGCACCCGCCGGTACTCCCCCGCCCCGTAGTTGTAGCCCAGCACCGGCTGGCAGCCGTTGGTGATGCCCTGCACCGGCATGGAGATGACCTCCCGGATGGAGTTGATGACCGTCATCACGCCCACATACAGCTCCCCGCCCCAGGCCTGGAGGGTGGCGTTGCACAGCACCTGCACCAGGCTGTTGGTCATGGACATGACGAAGCCGGAGGTGCCCAGCCCCAGAATCCGCCGCACCCGTCCGGCGTGGAGGGGCAGCGCGGACAGCCGCAGCTTCAGAATGGCCCGGCGGCCGGTGAGGAACCGGAGCACCCACACCGCCGAACAGGCCTGGGAAATCACCGTGGCCAGGGCCGCGCCCCGCACCCCCAGGTCCAGGCCGAAAATGAAGATGGGGTCCAGCACAATATTGACCACCGCGCCCACCGTCACCGTCACCATGCCCATCCGGCTGAAGCCCTGGGCGTTGATGAAGGGGTTCATCCCCAGGCCGATCATCACAAACAGGGTGCCCAGGATGTAAATGGTCAGGTAGTCGTTGGCGTAGGGGAAGGTCAAATCGCTGGCGCCGAACAGATACAGAATGGGCCGGCGGAGGAGCAGGCAGAAGGCGGTGATGCCCGCGCCGAACAGGAGCAGCAGCGTGAAGGAGTTGCCCATGATGCGCTCGGCCTCCTCCGTTTCCCCCCTGCCCCGGTGGATGGAGCACAGGGGTGAGCCTCCCATGCCGCACAGGTTGGCAAAGCCCATAATAATGGAGATGATGGGCAGGCACAGGCCCAGACCGGTGAGGGCCAGGTGGCCGGGCAGCCGGCCCAGATACATCCTGTCCACCACATTGTAGAGGATGTTGATGAGCTGGGCCACCGTCATGGGCACCGCCATATGGACGATATTCCGGGCCATGCTGCCCTTGGAGAAATCATTTGTGATCTGGGCCTGCGTGGTGTTCACCCCATTTTCTCTCCTTGCAAAGCGGACGCTTTTGCAATATAGTTAGGTAGTACCCATTATATACCCGCGGGCGTCCGCCCGCAAGACGGAAAGGACGGGAGAAGCGTGGAGCTGCTGGAGCGGGCCAGGGCCCTGGAGGGGGAGCTGCGGGCCTTGAAGGACAGACTGCACAGCTGTCCGGAGCTGAGCTTTCAGGAAGTACAAACCACCGCGCTGCTGAAGGAAAAGCTGAGGGAGCTGGGGCTGGAGCTGGTGGAGCTGGGGATGGAGACCGGCGCGGCGGCCCTGCTGCGGGGCGGCAGGCCGGGGCCCACCGCCGCCCTCCGGGCGGATATGGACGCCATCGCCCAGCAGGAGGCCCCCCACGACGGGGCTCTGTCCCAGGTGGACGGGGTGATGCACGGCTGCGGCCATGACTTCCACACCGTGGGGCTGTACGGGGCGGCCAGGCTGCTGTGCGAGCGGCGGGAGGAGCTGGCGGGCAGCGTGCTCTTCCTCTTCCAGCCCGCCGAGGAGGTGACCCAGGGGGCCCAGGCCATGCTGGACCACGGTCTGCTGGACAAGCTGCCGGAAATGCCCGTCTGCCTCTTCGGCCTCCACAACCGGCCGGAGCTGCCGGCGGGGCAGATTGCGGTGATGGAGGGGCCGGTGATGGCGGGGAAAAGCCACTTCACCCTCACCCTCCACGGCAAGTCGGGCCACGGCGGCTCCCCCCACAAGTGCACCGACGTCATCGCGGCTGGGGCGGCGGTGGTAAACGCCGTTCAGACCATTGTGAGCCGGGACACCGATCCCCTGGACAGCCTGGTGTGCTCGGTGCTCTCCATTCACGCAGGCACCCCGGACAATTTCGTGCCCGAAACCCTCACCATGACAGGGAGCATCCGCTACCACCAGGAGCAGGCCCATCAGAAGGCCCGCAGGCGGCTGAAGGAGCTGACCCTGGGCGTGTCCGCCGCCTACGGCTGCACGGCGGAGGTGGACTTCCACCCCGGCGTGCCCGTCACCGTCAACTCCCCCCGGATGACCGCCCTGGCCCGGCAGGCCGCCCTGGCGCTGGTGGGCCCGGAGCAGGTGGTCTCCCCCCGGCCCGACATGGGCTCGGAGGATTTTGCCGTCTTTGCCCAGCACATTCCCGCCTTCTTCTACTGGCTGGGCTCCGGCTTCCCCGGACGGGACAACCCCTGCTGGCACAATGCGCACTTCCGCACCAACGACTCCGCCCTCCCCCTGGCCGCCGCGCTGCTGGCGCAGTCGGCCCTGACGGGACTGGCGGCCTTTCATCAGACAGGAGGTAAAAAAGCATGAGTGTGTATATCTATTTTACGCCCACCAAGGTAATCTTCGGCCGCGGGGCAGAGGACCAGGTGGGCAGCCTAATCCAGGCTCAGGGCTGCAAAAAGGTCCTGCTCCACTACGGCGGCGGCAGCGCCCGCCGCTCCGGCCTGCTGGACCGGGTGGAGGCCTCCCTGGACGGGGCCGGCGTGGCCTATGTCTCCCTGGGGGGAGTGGTGCCCAATCCCCGGCTGAGCCTGGTGTATGAGGGCATCCGCCTGGCCAGGGCGGAGGGGGTGGACTTCCTCCTGGCCGTGGGCGGCGGCAGCGTCATCGACTCGGCCAAGGCCATCGGCTACGGCGTGGCCAACGAGGGGGATGTGTGGGACTTCTTTACCAACGTGCGCAAGCCCGCCGCCTGCCTGCCCATCGGCGCCATTCCCACCATCGCCGCGGCGGGCAGCGAGATGAGCTGGTCCTCCGTCATCACCGAGGAGAAGGAGGGCCTCAAGCGGGCCTGCAACAACGACCTCAGCCGCCCGGTCTTTGCGCTGATGAACCCGGAGCTGACCATGACCCTGCCTCCCTACCAGACCGCCTGCGGCTGCGCCGACGTGCTGATGCACACCATGGAGCGCTACTTCAACCGGGAGGCCGCCCTGGAGCTCACCGACGGCTTTGCCGAGGCCCTGCTGCGCACGGTGCTCCGCTATTCCCTGGTGCTGCGGGACCGGCCGGAGGACTACCAGGCCCGGGCGGAGATCATGTGGGCGGGCAGCCTGTCCCACAACGGCATCACCGGCTTCGGCACCGACGGCGGCGACTGGTCCACCCACAAGATGGAGCACGAGCTCAGCGGCATGTTCGACGTGGCCCACGGCGCCGGTCTCACCGCCGTCTGGGGCAGCTGGGCCCGGTACGTCTGCCGGGAACGGCTGGAGCGCTTCGTCCCCTTCGCCCTGCGGGTGATGGAGGTGGCCCCGGCGGAGGACGACTACCACACCGCCCTGCGCGGTATCGAAGCCATGGAGGCCTTCTTCCGCTCCATCGGCATGCCCACCACCCTCACCGGCCTGGGTGTCTCCCCCACCGACGCACAGATCACGGAGATGGCGGAAAAGTGCATCCAGGCCGTGGGCGGCAAGACCCTGGGGGTGGTCAAGCCCCTCACCGTACAGGATGTGGCGGCTATTTATCAGGCCGCAAAATAAAAAAGGGCAGGACCGCCAGGCCGTTTTACGGCCCAGTGGTCCTGCTGCTATTTCCGGAAATCCTCTTGAATTTCCACAGGCTTCCTGTTATAATCGACCTGAAAAACAAAAATGCGGCAGCTTGCGGGTGCGCCAACACCCACAAGCCTGCGCAGGTGCTAGCCCACCTACACAACGGCCATCCGGCCGCACCGCATGGAACATTATACGACAAACCAGCCCTTCCGCGCAAGGGGTGGTTTTGGCGTTTTGTGTTGCTGCGTCTGTGTCGCACTGAGAAGGTCCTTCCTTCCCGCGCTGTGTAGGCTCTGCCCTGCACGGCGTTTTTGTTTTTCACCCATCCCCCGGGGGCACAGGCCCCCGGCGGGAACGGGGTGAACAACAAAAAGAGAGAAAGGATGAGACACATGAAACGCAGACAAAAAGCAGGCTGGTTCCTCTCCGGCGTCGCTGCGGCCGTCCTGGCGGCTTCCCTGACCTCCCCCGCGCTGGCGGCCCTGGCCGCCAAAACCATCCAGGTCTATACCGGGGTGGACATCTATGTGGACGACGTGAAGCTGGAGCCCACCAACGTCAACGGCAACCCAGTGGAGGTTTTCGTCTACAACGGCACTACCTACCTCCCCATCCGGGCCGTCGGCGAGGCTCTGGGCAAAACCGTCCAGTGGGACCCCAAAACCAACAGCGCCTATCTGGGCAAGCACACCGGGGAGAAGCCGGCGGTGTGGCTCCAGGATTTGGACTACTTTACGGGGGAAGATTTGAAAGTTATAACAACAGAGAAGGACAATCTTGGGAATACGCGGCAGGATGTTGTTTGTGGTAATGCAGAATTTGACAACATCTACCTTATAAACGGCCAATACTCCGCTATCAGCGGAACATTTTTTCAGCGATATAATAATAGGTCTCATACAGGAAAATCTACCATTTCAATTTATGGGGACGGAGAACTCCTTTATCATGCTGAAATGGCCGGCGGCATCAAACCCATTGACTTCTATGTGGATCTCACAGGCATTTTGGAATTAAGAGTAGAGTTTGTTTCCACCAATAGGAGCGCCCTGGATGACGTAGGTCTCTGGACCTGAGCTGTGAGGTGCCCCTTATGAAAATACGGACAGCTCTCATCGGCGGTCTTGCCGCATTGCTCCCACTCTCCGCCTGCGCCGCGTCGCCAAATTCCGATGCGGCCCTCTCTCCTTCCCCGGAACCCTGCGCACACGCCGAGCTGACCGAGACCGACAGAGACAGATTGCTTCGCCGAATCGACTACGCGCTTCTGGGACAATTGGCATCTATGGCTGACACACTCCAAAGCTACGCTGTCCTGGATGCCGATAACGACGGCGTTGAAGAATTTTTTTGCAACTGCCTCCTCTCTACTGTGTCTAAAGAGGCTCTGTATGTCTGCGACTTTACGCCAGACGGCACGCCCCAGACAGCCTATCTCGCTAACCGAAGCGCCAGTGGTTCCTCCCGTATCTGGATGGATTCCGTGCACCAAGTGCCGGTTCTTTGTACTTCTTTTTCCTCCTTGGCCAGCGGCAACTCAGACAGCTACTCTTTTTGGAACGGTAGTCAGTGGGAAGGTTTCGCCGATTTTTCGCAGAGAATCGACTTTGCCGCATCTGACGGCGCTGATACCCCGGTCTATATCGAGTCCGCCAATTATGAGAGCGAGGACATTTCGCCGGAGGAATTTCAGAGGCGAATTGACGCCCTGAAGCTTGCCCCCCTCTCCGAGGATTGGAACGGCCTTTTCACCGTGGAATGGCCCTCGACAGAGCTGGACGAGTTCGCGGATCTCTATAACGCACATTTGGCTGAACTGGGTGCGCTTGGTTCTTATGACCATCAAATTACCGGTGATTTCGACGGCGATGAAACAGACGAAATTATCTGGTTTCTGTCTGGCGCTACGGCGCCCTGGAACACTCACATGGTTGGAACTCCTGGTTTTGACGAAATTGAAGTGGAAGGATACCACATCTTTTCTCCCCAAGGGGCTCTCCTGGTGCTGGCCGATCCCTCTCCTCGGGGTATTACAATTCATACTGGTCTCTTTTCCGACTGCACGCTCTCGGAAGTCTCCTGTCAGGGTGGCCTGTTCCATCTCACGAACGAACAGCAACTCACCTGCCAATTCCGCTACACCGGAACCGAGAAAGAAACCGGTAAAATTCTGTTGGAGGAGGTCATCCCGAAAGATTTCTCCCTCCTTCGCAACGGATATTGGTATCAATTCATCTCCCAGGCCACCCTTGTTGACGTCTATTCCTTTCACAATTTTGGCAGAGGCAGCATCCTCCGCTATAATACTGATACCGGAGAAAGGCTCGGATCCGATACCCGTTCCTTTACCTACTCGGTCAGTCCCGGCTGCAAAACCGTCACTATAACCACCTCGGACGATTACACAACGGTCTATTCCTGTTTCCCGGATTCCGCCCACGGTCCTGTGCTGGCAGATATGATCTACACCAGCTTCATGCCTGACGGCAGTGAATGCACCTACCAGTCTCTAATCTGGTATTACGACTCTTTTCTTTCCGCACCGCATCTAAAAGCGGAGCAACTGGCACGTACAAATCTTCGAGTTCCAGAGGCCGGTTACGCATCCACGGATGAGCCTAAATTGGAAGCTTCTTCTCTCACCCTGCCCCAGTATCTCGGAAAGACTTTCGGCGAATTGCAGGAATACTTCGGTAGCAGCTACACGACAGATTGGTACGGTGGCGGACAGTACTTCTGCTTTGACGGTACGGACGTCATGTGCTTTATCGATGAGTATGATACAAGCGGCTCCGATCGGCCCTCAGACGATGCTGTGGTGGTCTCCGCCATAGGAGATGGCTACACCTACCTCTATGGGTACCGCCCCGAAGGAGAGACCGGTCAACTCCCATTAAGCGAGTTGGAAACCGCGCTGGGGCAGACACTCTCCGTCTCAGGCGAGGAATATGACGGCTTCTATACCGCCGCACTCACTGTAGACGGGGTAGAACTCCACATCTCTCTATCAGAATACAACGGCGCTTATTATGTATTTGAAATTCTGGTAAAAAGCAATCCTTGGTCCTAATCAATAGAGAAACCCGTGGGGCGGAATCATCCACTCCACGGGTTTCTCTATATTCTGTCTCTTACACCCTCGTCCAGGTCGTGCCTTCCTTGCTGTCCTTGATTTCCACGCCCATGGCCTTGAGCTGGTCCCGGATGGCGTCGGCCTCGGCCCAGTCCTTGGCCTTCTTGGCCTCCAGCCGCCGGGCGATGAGAGCCTCGATCTCCTCGGCGCCCTCCACCGGGGCGGCAGCCTTTTCCCGCTGGGCGGCGGCCTTCTCCAGCAGGCTCAGGCCCAGCACCTGGTCAAAGCTGCCGATGAGTGCCCGCTTGGTGGCGTCGTTCACGTCGGCCTTGAGCACGTCGTACAGGGCGGTGATGCCCAGGGAGGTGTTCAAATCGTTGCCCACCGCCTCGATAAAGGCGGCCTTGTATTTGGCCGCGGCCTCCTCGTCCACCGGGGCAGGCTCGTCGGACAGGGCGGCAATGCGGCCCACCAGCTTGTCATAGGCCGCCCTGGCGTTGTCCAGGTTCTCCCAGGAGAATACCAGCCCCTTGCGGTAGTGGGACTGGAGGCAGAAGAAGCGGTAGACCAGGGGGTCATACCCCTTCTCCTCCAGCAGGGAGACGGTGAGGAACTCCCCCTTGGACTTGCTCATCTTGCCGCTGGTGGTATTCAGGTGGTGGACGTGCATCCAGTATTTGCACCAGGGATGGCCCAGGTAGGCCTCGGACTGGGCGATCTCGTTGGTGTGGTGGGGGAAGGCGTTGTCAATGCCGCCGCAGTGGATGTCCAGGTACTCCCCGTTGTACTTCATGGAGATGCAGGAGCACTCGAT
>CALWOL010000085.1 GCA_944383135.1 uncultured Flavonifractor sp. | reverse complement strand
AGGCCCCCCAGCTTGCCCTTGTCGTCCAGCACGGGGAACTTGACGAAGATGGTGGTGCAGGGGTCGTCGGCGTACTCAATCTCCGCCTCGGCCAGGGCGGTCTGGTCGGCGGGGCACCAGTACACCGGCTTCATGCCCTTGTAGATGAGGCCCTTCTCCGCCATCTTGCCGAAGACCTCAATCTGCCTGGCCTCAAACTCGGGCAGCAGGGTGATGTAGGGGTTCTCCCACTCGCCCAGCACCCCCAGGCGCTGGAACTGCCCGGTCATCTTGGCGATATAGCCCTCGGCGTACTCCCGGCACTTGGTGCGGAACTGGGCGGTGGTCATCTCGTCCCGCTTGACCTTCTTGTCCTTCAGCACGGCGGACTCGATGGGCAGGCCGTGGGTGTCCCAGCCGGGCACATAGGGGGCGCAGTGGCCGGTCATGTTCTTGTGCTTGACGATCATGTCCTTGAGGATCTTGTTCAGGGCGGTGCCGATGTGGATGTTGCCGTTGGCGTAGGGGGGGCCGTCGTGGAGGACAAACTTGGGCTTGCCCTCGTTGCGCGCCACCATCTTGTGGTACAGATCGTGGTCGTACATGGCCTGGAGCATGTCCGGCTCCCGCTTGGGCAGGCCGGCCCGCATGGGGAAGTCGGTCTGGGGCAGATGGACGGTCTGGTTGTAATCCATGGGTGGTTCTCCTTCTATCGTAAATTTTTGTGTTTGGGGGAAATAAAAAGCGCCCCTGTCTCTCAAGAGACAAAGGCGCACACCTCTGCGGTACCACTCTCGTTGTTCCGGACGGGCCGGAACCGCTCCAAGGCCGGTAACGGGGCCAGCCGTGCCCGCTTACTGTGTTCGGCGGGCCGCTCCGAGGTGATCTTCCCCAGCCCTCCTGTCCGCCTTGCACCAAACGGCGGCTCTCTGCGCAGGGGCGGGATGGGTACTTGTCCTCATCACAGCATTTTCCGATGAAAAAATCCACTGGGAGACGCCAAAATGGGCGTCTCCCAGTATCTTACCCGTTTGCAGGGCTTCTGTCAAGGGGATTTACCGGATTTCGTAATCCTTGCCGAACTGGAGGTGGTCAAAGTCGATGCGGCGGGTGGGCTCCTCCGCCTCGTCCCCGTCGTCCTCCTCCCCGGCCTGGACCTCTCCGCCGCCGCGGTTGAGCTCCATCAGCTCGGCGTACAGTCCGCCCTCCTGGGCGGGCGCCGCCTGGGGCTCGGCCTCCGGCTGCGCCGCGGGCTCCGCCTCCTGGCGGACCAGCTTCTCCACGCTCTGCTCAATCTCCCGGGCCGCCGAGGCCACCGGATCGGCCTTGGCCGCCGGGGCGGTGAGGGCGGACAGGCTGCCCAGATAGTCCAGCTCCTGCTGGCACAGCTCCTTCACCTTGCCCACATAGACGGCGGTGGCGTTCTGGGCCGCCGCCAGGCGCAGCTGCTCGTCCCGGATCTCCTGCTGGAGCTCCCCGATGCGGGCCTTTGCGTCCGCCTCGGCGTTCTGCAGCAGCTTGCTGCGCTTGGCCTCCGCCTCGGCCACCAGATCATCCGCCATCTTCTGGGCGGTGAGCAGGGCCTTGCGCATGGCGTCCTCGGTGGAGCGGTACTCCTCCACCTTCTCCACCAGCACCTTCATCTTGGCCTTCAGCGTGGCGTTCTCCTTGTACAGCGTGGTATAGTCCGCCGTCAGTACGTCCAGAAACTCGTCCACCATGGCCATGTTGTATCCGCCAAACGACGCCTTGGCAAAGGCGTGCTCGGAGACTTCCTGCGGTGTCAGCATCTTTGCTCCCCCCTGCTCAGCTTAGAAGTACAGCCCGTTGTTCTCCAGCTCGTCAATCAAATCCCCCAGAATGTCCACATTGTAGGGGGTGATGATGTACGTGCTGATGGCCACCTTCTTGATTTTGCCCTCGTTGACATAGGCGGCGCCGGCCAGGAAGTCCAGCACCCGGCGGGCCACCTCCTTGTTGGTGGACTCCAGGTTGAGCACCACCGTGCGCTTCTCCCGCAGGTGATCGGCAATCTCACTGGCGTTCTCAAACCGCTCGGGCTTCACCAGCACCACCTGGAGCTGGGTGGTGGTGTGGATATTCACAACCTTGTTGTTGCGGCGCTCCGGCTCCGGCGTGAAGCCGGAAACGGTATCCTGAGCCTTGGCGCTGCGCCGCTCCCCCCGGTCCGCGCCGGTGCGGTCCATCCGCTCGCTGCGGGTGACGGTCTCAAACTCGTCAAAGCCCTCGTCCTCTTCCTCATCCTCGTAGGGGCGGGCCAGCCGCTTCAGCTCGTCAAAAAATCCCATTTCGGTTTACCTCCCGAATTTTCTGTCCTTGCCTATCCCTGTTTCATCGGCGGGCGGGGTCCAAACAGGGCGGTACCCACCCGCACCAGGGTGGCGCCCTCCCGTACGGCGTCCTCATAGTCGCCGCTCATACCCATGGAAAGACAATTTATAACAGTCCCATTATGGTCCAACTTTTGTCTTATGTCAACATAAAGCTGCGCCATTTTTGCAAAAAATGCGCGATTCCCGCCGGGCTCCTCCTGGATGGGGGGGATGGCCATCAGGCCCCGCAGCCGCACATGGGGGCAGGCCATGGCCTTTTCCGCCAGGGCGGGCACCTCCTCCGGAGCGACCCCGCTCTTGGAGTCCTCCCCGCCGATGTTCACCTCCAGCAGGATGTCCTGCACCAAATCCAGCTTGGCGGCCTGGGCCTCGATGGCCTCCAGCAGGTGCGCCGAGCCCACCGACTCGATGAGCTCCACCCGGCCCACCACCTGCCTGACCTTGTTGGTCTGGAGGTGGCCGATGAAGTGGAGGGCGGCGCCGGCATAGGCGTCGTCGTCCAGATGGGCGGTCATCTCCTGCACCCGGTTCTCCCCGCAGATGGTGACGCCGCCGGCAATGGCCCGGCGGATGGTATCCGAGCTCTGCACCTTGGTGGCCGCCACCAGGGTCACCTCCGCCGGGTCCCGGCCCGCCGCCCGGGCCGCCCGGGCGATGTTCTCCTGCACCTGGGCAATTCTCTCTTCCAGCGTCATGGGAAATCCTCCCTTTCTCTCTATTTGATGACCTTTCCGTCGTACAGGTCCTCCGCCGCCACAATCACCAAATCTCCGGCCCGCAGGGCTTTGCGGCCGGTGCCCGCCGCCTCCACCAGGGTGAAGCTGTCCCCCTGAGCCAGGATGGTAACGGGCTTGAACTCCGCCTGCTCCCCCACCAGGGCGAACACACCGGGGACGGACGCCTGGGATTCCTCCCCCGTCTCCTCGTCGGTGACGGTCTGCTGGCTCACCCGGACGGCCTCCTTGGGCAGGCGGATGCCGGTAATGGAGTCAAAGACCAGCTCCACCGTCTGGCGGCGCAGCAGGGTGGTGTCGGACAGGTGCTTGTCGGTGGACAGCACCACCGCCACCTGGCCGTTCTCCGGCTCCCCCACCCGCTCCACGGTCATGGACAGCTCCCCGGACCAGTCCCGGGAAAAGCGGACGGTCACCGACCGGCCCTCCACCAGCCGCGCCCCGTCCGCCTCGGGCAGGGCGCAGGCAAAGTACCAGGTGGAGTCGGTGATGAGCTTGCCCACCGCCGTGCCGTCCTCCTCCGGCCGCTCTCCGGCCAGCTGGTTCAGCTGGCCGGGGGTGATGGTCTCCAGCCCAGCCGGGGTGAGCAGGCTCTCATACCCGTCCACATAGCCGGAAAAGATGCCCGCCTGACTAGCGGTGATACGGCTGGTGCTCTGGGCCGCCTGGGAGGAGAGGGCGGAAATCTGGCTGTTGACGCTGTCCAGGGCCGCCTGGATGGAGGCGGCGCTGTCCGCCGCGTCCTCCCCGTCGGTATAGGCGTATTCCCGCTTATACACCAGGCTCTTCAGATCCAGCGTCTGGCTCTCCAGGCCGGTCAGATCCCCGGAGATGACCGAGGCCCGCAGGCTTACGATGGCGTCCAGCACCTGCTGGCTCAGCTGGCCGGAGTCGCCGCCCCCCACGTCGGAGCGCTCCAGGGCGTACTCCAGCTGCTCCTTTTCCATCTGCAGCTGCTGAAGCTGCTCCCTGCGCTCCAGACCGGAGGCGTCCTGGTAGAGCAGGGCCACCGTGCCGCCCTTGGCCACCTTCTCCCCCTCCTGGGGCAGCAGCTCCACCGTGCCGCCGGAGTAGGTGAGCACCTGCTCCTCCCGCACCAGAAAGCCGGTGACCTCCATGCTGTCGTCCACCGTATAGAGGTAGGTGGCCGCCGTGGTAAAGGGGTCCCGCAGGCTCTGCCAGGCCGACACGCCCAGATAAACCAGCACCGCCGCCAGCAGGGCCAGCATAATCACGTTTCCGTTCAGGGTACCTTGCTTCATGGGCCGCTCCTTTGTGGCTACCGCGCACCCTCCTCCGTTTCCAGGGAAATGGCCCGCTCGGGCACAATGGTGGAGATGGCGTGCTTGTAGATGACCTGCTGCCTGTCCCCCGTCATAAGTACCACCACAAAGGCGTCAAAGCCGGTGATCTGGCCCTTGAGCTGGTAGCCGTTCATCAGAAACAGAGTCACGTTGGCCCGGTCCCGGCGGGCCCGGAGCAGAAACAGGTCTTGCAGGTTATGTGTCTTTTGCATGCGGATGCACTCCTTTTTCTCTGAGATGCATCCAATATATACCAATTTCAACGGGGATTTGCTCGAATTGGGGCGTTCACGCCCGGCCGAAGCGCTTTTCCAGCTGCTGCCGGGTAAGCTCGATGGCCACCGGCCGGCCGTGGGGGCAGTACTTCACTTCCCCGGCCATGACCGCGGCCGCCACCTTCAGCAGCTCCTCCCGGCTGTTCCGCTGTCCGCCCTTGATGGCCGCCTTGCAGGCCATGGTGTGGAGCAGGGCGTCCCGGGCGGCGTCCGGGTCGGCCCTGCCGCAGGTGAGCAGCCTGCTCCCCAGCTCCAGCAGCAGGTCGGGGATGGCCCCCGCCGCCACGTCCGACGGGGCGGAGCGCACCAGGAGGGCGCCGCCGCCGAAGTCCTCCGCCTCAAAGCCGAAGCGCTCCAGCAGGGGCAGGTGGGCCAGCAGGGCCGCCCCCTCCTCCGCCGGAGGGGTGACCACCACCGGGGTGAGGAGGGTCTGGACCATGGGGCGGTAGCCCTCCGCCTTCAGCCGGTCAAAGTTCATCCGCTCATGGGCGGCGTGCTTGTCAATGAGCAGCACCTTGTCCCCCTGCTCCACAATGAGGTAGGTGTTCAGCACCTCCCCCGCCAGACGCCAGGGCTCCTCCTGGACGGCGGGCTCCGGCCGGGGCGCGGCGGGTGCCGGGCGGGAGGCCTCTGTCCGTTCCCCCGGGGCGGATTCGGACACGGGCGCGGATTCCGGCGCGGGTTCGGGCGTGGGGTTGGATACCGGCTCCGGGGCGGGCTTCCAGGCCGGGCGGGCGGGGGCGCTCCCTGCGGCTGTCTGCCGGACGGGCCGGAGGGCGGTGATGTCCCGCAGGGGCAGGGTGGTCTGGACGGGGAGCTCCGGGCTCCTAGGGGCGGGGCGGGCGGGCCGGGGGGCCGCCTCCACCACGGCGGAGGGGCGGGTGCGGTCCGCCTCCAGGGTGGATTTCACCCCGTAATACACCGCGTCAAATACCTTCTTGTCGCTGCCGAACTTGACCTCCTGCTTGGTGGGGTGGACGTTCACATCCACCGCGTTGAGGCGGCAGGTGAGATAGAGGACGCAGCCGGGGAATTTGCCCACCATCCGCTGGTTGGCGTAGGCCTCCTCCAGAGCGGCGGTCATGGTGCGGCTTTTCACATACCGGCCGTTGACGAAAAAGTGCTGGTAGGCCCGGCTGCCCCGGCAGCAGGCGGGCAGGGAGACAAAGCCGGTCACCTGCATCTCCTCGCCGGAGCCCTTCACCGGCACAAAGCCGGGGGCCAAATCCCGGCCCAGCACGGCGTACAGGACCGATTTCAGCTGGCCGTCCCCGGGGGTGAGCAGCTCCTGCTTCCCGTCCCGGAGGAATTTCACCCCCACCTCCGGGTGGGAGAGGGCCACCCGCTGGGCCATGGCGAAGCAGGCCGCCCCCTCGGCGGCGTCCTTTTTCATAAATTTCAGCCGGGCGGGGGTGTTGTAGAACAGGTCCTGAACCACCAGGGTGGTGCCCAGGGGACAGCCCGCCTCCTCCCGGCGGGTCACCACGCCCCCCTCCAGGGAGAGGACGCAGCCCAGCTCATGCTCCCTGGTGCGGGTAAGCAGCTCCACCCGGCTGACGGCGGCGATGGCCGCCAGGGCCTCCCCCCGGAAGCCCAGGGTGCCGATGGCCTCCAGGTCGTACTCCGTGCGCAGCTTGCTGGTGGCGTGGCGGAGGAAGGCGGTCTCCGCCTCCTCCGGGGCGATGCCGCAGCCGTTGTCGGTGACCCGGATGAGGGTCATCCCGCCGTGCTGAATTTCCACCGTCAGCTTGTCCGCCCCGGCATCGATGGCGTTTTCCATCAGCTCCTTCACCACGGAGGCGGGCCGCTCCACCACCTCGCCGGCGGCAATCAGGTCGGCCACATGGGCGTCCAGTTGTTGAATATGGGGCATAGCAGCACCAGCTTTCTAACCGGGGGCCTTACAGGGCCCGCACCAGCGTAAACGTGTTGATGACCATGTGCAGGGCGATGGGGCTCCAGATGGAGCCGCCGTTGTCGTAGCACCAGGCAAGGGCCAGGGCCATGGGCAGGTATTCCACAAACAGCAGCAGGTAGCGGAAATCCACCGTGCCGTAGGCGTAGACAAACTGCCACACGCAGTAGAAGGCGTACAGAAAGACGGAGAGCACATAGCCCAGCGCCCGGCTGTACTTCCGGCTGGTGCCGAAGAGCAGGCCCCGGAACAGGGGCTCCTCCACAAGGGGCATGAGCAGCACCAGAATCACCACCGTGGCCTTGGGGGCCAGGGCAAACTGCTCCGGATAGCTCACCAGGTTGGGGTTTTCCACCGGCAGGGGAATGAACCCCGCCAAAAAGGCCAGCACCGCCCACCCCGCCAGGCCGGTGCCGAAGGCGAACAGGTTCTCCGGCAGCCAGTCCAGCAGCAGGTGGAAGCCGTGCCGCAGGAAGGTCCAGAACACCAGAAACACCAGGGTGGCGGAGAGCAGATAATACACCACGTTGGCCTCGGCAATGGGCAGCTCCCCGTCAAAGGAGCGCTGCACCCAGCCCATCACCCAGGGGAAGAGGAGGACATACAGGGCAAAGAACACCCAGCCCCGGCCCATTTCGGCCCGGGTCAGCTGGGGCCGCCAGGGGCGGCGCTGCCGGTTGGTCATGGTAGGTTCCTCCTTGCCTTGGGGCGGGGAACGTTCCCGCCCCCGCCGTTACACCATCTGCTTGAGCTCAAAGAGCAGGTTCATGGCCTCAATGGGGGTGAGGGTGTTCAAATCCACCTGCCGCAGCCGCCGGGCCACCTCGCCGCTCCCCATGTCGGCGAGAGACACCTGATCCGACGCCGGAGCGGCCGCCGCCGCGGGGGCGGAGGGGGTCCCCGCCTCCAGCTCGGCCAGAATCTGCCGGGCCCGGGCGATGACCTTGCCGGGCACCCCGGCCAGCCGGGCCACCTCGATGCCGTAGCTCTGGTCCGCGCCGCCCCGGACAATCTTCCGCAGGAAGAGGATGTCCTCCCCCTTCTTCTTGGCGGCGATGTTGTAGTTCTTCACCCCGGGGATGGCCCCCTCCAGGGTGGTAATCTCATGGTAGTGGGTGGCAAACAGGGTCTTGGCCCCCAGGCGGCGTTTGTCGGCGCAGTACTCCAGCACCGCCCGGGCGATGGCCATGCCGTCGTAGGTGGAGGTGCCCCGGCCAATCTCGTCCAGGATGAGCAGGCTCCTGGCGGTGGCGTTTTTCAGCAGCTCCGCCACCTCGGTCATCTCCACCATGAAGGTGGACTGGCCGGCGGAAAGGTCGTCGCTGGCCCCGATGCGGGTAAAGACCCGGTCCACCACTCCCACCCGGGCGGACCTGGCGGGGACAAAGGAGCCCATCTGGGCCATGAGGACGATGAGGGCCACCTGCCGCATGTAGGTGGACTTTCCCGCCATGTTGGGGCCGGTGATGATGGCCACCGTGTTCTCCCCGCCGTCCATGCGGGTGTCGTTGGGGACAAAGAGGCTGTGCCGGAGCATTCTCTCCACCACCGGGTGGCGGCCCTCGGTAATCTCCAGGCAGCCGGAGGCGTCCACCTCCGGCCGGCAGTAGCCGTTTTCGGCGGCCACCACGGCAAAGGAGGTGAGCACGTCCACCTGGGCGGCGGCGGCGGCGGAGCGCTGGATCTCCCCCACCAGGGCGGCCGCCTGCTCCCGCACCCGGCAGAAGAGCTGGAACTCCAGGGCGCAGACGCGGTCCTGGGCGGAGAGAATCTCGTGCTCCAGGTCCTTTAATTCCTGGGTAATATACCGCTCGCAGTTGACCAGGGTCTGCTTGCGGATGTAGTCCTCCGGCACCTGGTCATAATAGGACTTGGACACCTCGATGTAGTAGCCGAACACCTTGTTGAAGCCCACCTTCAGGCTCTTGATGCCGGTGCGCTCCTTCTCCCGGGCCTCCACCCCCGCCACCAGGTCCTTGCCGCCCGTGAGGATGCTCCGCAGCCGGTCCACCTCGGCGTCATAGCCCGCCCGGATGAAGCCGCCCTCCCGCACGGAGAAGGGGGGCTCGTCCACCAGGGCGGAGGCGATGAGCTGCCGCAGCTGGGGCAGGTCGTCCAGGGTCCGGGCCAGGCCGGACAGCAGCCCGGAGGCCGAGCCCTCCAGCAGCTCCCGCAGACGGGGCAGCTTCCCCAGACCCGCCGCCAGGGACACCAAATCCCGTCCGCCGGCGGTGCCGTAGACGATGCGGCCGATGAGCCGCTCCAGGTCCGTGACCTCCCGCAGGGTGGCCCCCAGCTCCTCCCGGCGGATGGGGTCCCCCACCAGCTCCTCCACCGCCCCCAGCCGCCTGCCGATGGCCGCGGGGGAGAGGAGGGGCCGCTCCATCCAGGCGCGGATGAGCCGGCGGCCCATGGGGGTGCGGGTCCGGTCCAGCACCCACAGCAGGGAGCCCTTCTTCTCCTTGGTGCGGAGGGTCTCGGTGAGCTCCAGATTGCGCCGGGCGGTCAAATCCAGCTCCATGTACTGCCCCTCCGCCAGCCAGGTCAGGGTGGTGATGTGGGACAGCTGGGTTTTCTGGGTCTCGTACAGGTAGCTGAGCAGGCCGCCCGCCGCCTGCACCGCCCCCTCCGCCCCCTGGGGCACGGCGTCCAGCCCGGCGGTAAACTGCTTCCGGGCGGCGGGAACGGCCACATCCGGCCGGAAGCGGGCCTCCCCGCCGTTTTCACAGCGGCAGCCCAGCTGCTTGGTGAGGAAGTCCACCAGGGCGGTGTCGCTGTACGCCCCGTCGGAGAGCACCGCCTCCCGGGGGGAGATGCGGCCCAGCTCGTTGTACAGCCGCTCCTCCCCCTCCGCCCCGGCGGGGAAGAAGGCGGCGGAGAGCTGGCCGGTGGAGATGTCGCACACGCACAGGCCGGTGCCGGCGCCGTCCCGGCAGAGGGCGCAGATGAAGTTGTTTTTCCCCTCCTCCAGCATGGAGGCATTCATCACCGTGCCGGGGGTGACGATGCGGATGATGTCCCGGTCCACCAGGCCCTTGGCGGTGGCCGGGTCCTCCATCTGCTCGCAGATGGCGATTTTGTACCCCTTGGCGATGAGCCGGGCGATGTAGGCGTCGGCGGAGTGGTAGGGCACCCCGCACATGGGGGTGCGCTGGTCCGCCGGCTTGCCCCGGTCCCGGGTGGTGAGGGTCAGATCCAGCTCGGAGGACACCAGCTTGGCGTCCTCCTGGAACATCTCATAAAAGTCCCCCAGGCGGAAAAACAGGATGCAGTCCGGGTGGAGCTGCTTCATTTTCAGATACTGCTTCATCATAGGGGTCAGTTCCGACGGCATGGCGCATCTCCTGTTCTAAACACATGAAAGTGGGGAAACGGATTGCCGCGCCAGTGTGCCCACTGGCTCGCAATGACCGTTTCTTAAAGTGTGTCGTATAAGTCGGCCCAGTGGGGATTCCGGCGGACCACCAGGGCGTTTTTCCGGGCCCTGGACCAGGATTTGATCTGCTTTTCCCGGGCAATGGCCGATTGAATGGACGGGGTGGTTTCAAAATAGACCAATTTGGTGATATGGTATCGGGCGGTATAGCTGTTGGGGACGGCGTGGGTCCGGTGCTGGGCCACCCGGCGGACCAAATCCCGGGTGACACCGGTGTAAATGGCCACATTGGTGGCGTTGGCCAGGATATAGACGTAGTACACAGGCCCACGCTCCCTGTCATTGCGAGCCAGTGGGCACACTGGCGCGGCAATCCGTATCCTTATTCCGCCAGCTCCCCGGTAAGGGACCACTTATTGGCCCCGGTGATTTTCACAGGGACAAACTGCCCGATGAGGGCATCCTCCCCGGCAAGGCGCACCAGCCGGTTTCCGGGGGTGCGCCCGGTGAGGCCCTTGTCGTCCCGGCCGTCCACCAGGCAGCGCACCGTCCTGCCGATATAGGCCCTGTGCTTTTCCTCGGAAATCTCATCCTGCCGCTCCACCAGCCGCTGGAACCAGGCCGCCTTCTCCTCCTTGGAGACGGGGTCGTCCATTTTGGCGGCGGGGGTGCCCACCCGGGGGGAGTAGATGAAGGTGAACAGGGCGTCAAAGCGCACCTCCTCCAGCAGGGACATGGTCTGGGCAAAGTCCTCCGCCGTCTCCCCGGGGAAGCCCACGATGACGTCAGAGGTGATGACCACATCGGGGATGGCCTCTCTCAGCCGGCGCACCTTGTCCAGGTAGCCGGCCCGGTCATACACCCGGTTCATGGCACGCAGCACCCGGTCGCTGCCCGCCTGGAAGGGCAGGTGGAAGCAGGGTGCAATCTTGGGGGAGGCGGCCATGGTGTCAAAGAGCTTCTGGGAGGCGTCCTTGGGGTGGCTGGTCATAAAGCGCAGCAAAAAGTCCCCGGGAATCTGGGCGGCCGCCTTCAGCAGGTCGGCAAAGTCCATGGGCTCCTCCAAATCCTTGCCGTAGGAGTTGACGTTCTGGCCCAGCAGGGTGATGTCCCGGTACCCCTCCGCCGCCAGGCCCCGGATTTCCTCCAGGATGACCTCCGGCCGGCGGGAGCGCTCCCGCCCCCGGACGTAGGGGACGATGCAGTAGGTGCAGAAGTTGTTGCAGCCGTACATGATGGACACCCAGGCCTTCACCCTGTCCTGGCGCACCACCGGAATGCCCTCGGCAATGGAGCCGGGCTCGTCAGCGATGTCGAAGATTCTCCCCCGGCGGGTCACCAGCCGGTACAAAAGCTCGGGGAAGCGCCACAGGGCATGGGGGCCAAACACCAAATCCACCTGGCGGTAGCTCTCCTTAATCTTCTGGGCCCGGTGGGGCTCCTGGGCCATGCAGCCGCACACGCAGATGAGCTGGCCGGGCTTCTGGCGCTTGGTGTGCACCAGGGCCCCCACGTTGCCCAGCACCCGCATCTCGGCGTGCTCCCGGATGGCGCAGGTGTTGATGAGGATGAGGTCGGCCATGGCCTCACTGTCGGTAAATTCATATCCCATCTCCCGCAGGTAGCCCCGCAGCCGCTCGGAATCGGCCTCATTCTGCTGGCAGCCGTAGGTGTCCACAAAGGCCAGGGGCGGGGTGGGACGGGCGGCGTTGCGCTCGTGAAGTTTCCGGCAGAATTCCCGCTGCCGCTCCACTTCCTGGGGGGAAATTTTCGTGGTTTTTCCAGTCAAGGCAGTTCCTCCAAATAATACGGTCTCAATTTTAAAATGATAGCACTTTTCCCGGGAAAACACAAGCGGCAAGCCCTTTTCATTGACGGAAACTTTGCCAGCGTATATAATAGAGGCACTTGAATTGCTGCACCGGAGAAAGGCGGCGGACAGGTTGAAAACACTGGTAATTGAGCGGGACGCGCTGAAGCACAATATCTCGGTGGTGAAGGAGCGGGCGGGGGAGGCCGTCATCTACGGCGTGCTCACCGGGGACGGCCAGGGGGCCGGCCTGGTGGAGCTGGCCCGGGCCCTCCGGGCGGAGGGCATCGGCCGCTTCGCCGTCTCCGAGGTGGCGGAGGCCGCCGCCCTGCGGAAGGCGGGCTTTGTGGAGGAGGAAATCCTCATGCTCCGGTGCACCACCGACCGGGAGGAGCTGGAGGGGCTGCTGGATCTGAACGTGGTGTGCACCGTGGGCTCGGTGGATACCGGCCTGGCCCTCAACGCGGTGGCGGAGGCCCGCTCCACCGTGGCGGAGGCCCACATCCAGATTGACACCGGCATGGGGTTCGGCGGCTTTCTGACGGAGGAGCCGGAAAAGATCCTCTCGGTGTACCGGGGCCTGCCCAACGTGGCGGTGTCCGGCCTGTGCACCCAGCTCCACACCCTCAAGCCCAAGGGCAAGGACCTGGAGGGGCAGCTGGCCGACTTCACCCGGGCGGTGGAGGCCATTCAGGCCGCCGGGTTTGAGACGGGCATCGTCCACGCCGCCGGCTCCTACGCCCTGCTCCACTGTGCCCAGGCCCGGCTGGACGGGGTGCGGGCGGGCTCGGCCCTGCTGGGCCGGTGCCGCCGCCGCCGGGGCGACGACCTGCGCCGGGTGGGCAGCGGCGAGGTGGGCATTGAGGAGACCCGCTGGCTGCCCAAGGGCCACAGCGTGGGGGGAGACCACCCCGTGCTGATGAAGCGGCCCACCCGGGTGGGGGTGCTGCCGGTGGGATACCAGAACGGCTTCGGCCTGGAGCGGCCCCGCACCGACGGGCTGCTTGCCGCCTTCCGCCGCTGGCTGGCCAAGCGGCGGCTCACCGTCCGCATCAACGGCCAGAAGGCCCGGGTCATCGGGGGCGTGGGCGCCATCGAGACCATTGTGGACATCACCGATTTGAAGTGCGCCGCCGGGGACAAGGCGGTATTTGACATCGACCCCATTTTCGCAAAGGGCTTTGTCCGGGAATACCGGTAGCTTTTCCCCGGCCCGCGAAACCATTCAGAAAGGAATTTTTGAGCTATGCGCGCAGTTGTAACCAGGGTAAAAAACGCCTCCGTGGTCATTGACGGCAAGGTGAACGGAGCGATTGACCAGGGCTTTCTGGTGCTGCTGGGGGTGGCCCCCACCGACACCCCGGCCCAGGCGGTGAAAATGGCCGACAAGGTGTGCGGCCTGCGCATCTTCGAGGATGAAAATGAGAAGATGAACCTGAATCTGGAGGCGGTAGGGGGGAGCCTGCTGGTGGTGAGCCAGTTCACCCTGTACGCCGATACCAAGTCCCGCCGCCCCGGCTTCACCGGGGCGGCCAAGCCGGAGCTGGCCATCCCCCTGTATGAGCAGTTTATGGCGGAGTGCGCCGGCCGGGGCTTCCAGGTCCAGCACGGGGAGTTCGGCGCCGACATGCAGGTCTTTTCCCAGAACGACGGCCCGGTGACCATTCTGCTGGACACCGACACCATGTAGGAGGCGGAGCGGATGAAAATTCAGATGATGCACGTGGGGGAGCTGGGCACCAACTGCTACCTGCTGGAGGACGAGGCCACCCGCGCCGCCGCCATTGTGGACCCCGGCGGAGCGGGGGACCAGGTGCTGGCCCAGGCCCGGGCCCAGGGGATGGAGGTGAAGCTCATCCTGCTCACCCACGCCCACTTTGACCACACCGGCGGCGTGGCCGCCCTGCACAAGGCCCTGCCGGAGGTGCCGGTGTACCTCCACCCCGCCGACGCCGCCCTGCTGGGCACCCAGGTGTTCCCCGCCATCGGCGCCCCCACCGTGCCCTACGGGGAGGGGGATACCCTGAAGCTGGGGGAGCTCACCCTTACCGTACTCCACACCCCCGGCCACACCCCCGGCGGAGTGTGCCTGCTGGTGGGGGACGCCCTGTTCACCGGGGACACCCTCTTCCAGGGCTCCATGGGCCGCACCGACTTCGCCGGCGGCTCCTACGAGGAGCTTATGGCCTCCCTGCGGCGGCTGGGCCGGCTGGAGGGGGATTTTCACGTCCTCCCCGGCCACATGGGCACCACCACCCTGGAGGCCGAGCGACGGAGCAACTACTATATGCAGGAGGCCATGGGCTGACCGGCCTCCATTTCCCAGGAAAGGATTTTCCCCGCCATGAAGCTCTATTTTCACGGCCACAACTACAAATACGCCGCCGAGCAGATGTTATTGACGCTTTTCCCTGACCAGCGGCCGGAGTATCCCGCCGGAACGCCGGAGGAGGGGGAGGACCGGCTGGCGCTTACCCTCCGCCTGGGGGAAACATGGGCCACCGCCTCCGCCGTCCTCACCTGGCAGGGACGCACCTGCCGGAAAACCCGGCGGTGCCTGCCGCCCCCGGAGGGGGACCGGGTGGCCCGGGACCGGGCCTTTCAGCAGATTCTGAAGCTGGCCTTTTACGACGCCGCCGCCGTCCTGCGGGGGAAGGAGCCCCCCTGGGGGGCCCTCACCGGGGTGCGGCCGGTGAAGATTCCCACCAAGGCCATGCTGGCGGGGGCCACCGCCGCCCAGGCCGAGGGGATTCTGAGGCGCACCTATCACGTCTCTCCCCTCCGGCGGGCGCTGGCCATGGACTGCGCCCGGGCCTCCCTGGCGGCCAAGGCGGCCCTGAGCCCCCGGGAGGTCTCCCTCTATGTGGGCATCCCCTTCTGTCCCACCCGGTGCGCCTACTGCTCCTTCGTCTCCGCCGACGTGGGGAAGGCCCTGAAGCTGATCCCCCCCTTCCTGGAGGCCCTGTCCCGGGAAATTGCCGCCGCCGGCCGGGCCCTGGAGGAGGCAGGGCTGCGGGTGCGCACCGTCTACTTCGGCGGGGGCACCCCCACCACCCTCACCGCCCCCCAGCTGGATTGGCTCATGGGGGAGCTGGCGGAGCGGGTGGACCTGTCCGGCTGCACCGAGTACACGGTGGAGGCCGGCCGGCCGGACACCATTACCCGGGAAAAGCTGGAAGTGCTCTCCCGCCGGGGATGCTCCCGGGTGTCGGTGAATCCCCAGAGCATGCACGACCGGGTGCTCTCCGCCATGGGCCGCTCCCACCGGGCGGCGGACATCCTGGCGGCCTACGCCCTGGTGCGGGAGAGCGGCATCCCCTGCGTCAACATGGATTTGATTGCCGGCCTGCCCGCCGACACGGCGGAGGGCTTCCGGGCCTCCCTGGACCGGGTGCTGGAGCTGGCGCTGGAAAACATCACCGTCCACACCCTGGCCCTGAAAAAGGGCTCCCGCCTGATGGAGGAGGGGGGCGCCGTCCCACCGGGGGAGGAGGTGGCGGCCATGCTGGACTACGCCTGGTCCGCCCTGCGGCGGGCGGGGCAGGTGCCCTACTACCTGTACCGGCAGAAATATATGTCCGGCTCCTTTGAAAACGTGGGCTGGTGCCGGCCGGGAACGGAGAGCCTGTACAACATCTGCATGATGGAGGAGCTGCACACCATCGTGGCCCTGGGGGGCGGAGGCATGACCAAGCTGGTGGATGCCGCCGCCGGGCGCATTGCCCGCATCCCCAACCCCAAGTACCCCAAGGAATATGTGGAGCGGATTGACCATCTGTGCCGGGAGAAGGAGCAGATTGTCCGCTTCTGCCAGGCAGACAAGGAGGTATGACCGTGCCCTATCAGCTCAGCGACATCAACCACGGGCTCCGGACCGACCCCAAGGGCTTTCTGGCGGCCTGCGACGCCGCCTATCAAGGCCGGATTGACGCCGCCGTGGACCGCATTCTGGAGCGGATGAAGGACAGCCCCATCGTCCTGCTCTCCGGCCCCTCCGGCTCGGGCAAGACCACCACCGCCCTGAAGCTGGAGCAGGAGCTGGAGCGCCGGGGGGTAAACAGCCACACCGTCTCCATGGACAACTACTTCAAGACCCTCAACCGGAAGACCGCCCCCCGCACGCCGGAGGGGGACATCGACTACGAATCCCCCCAGCTGCTGGACATGGACCTGCTGGACGACACCTTCACCAAGCTCTCCCGGGGGGAGTGGGTGGTGGTGCCCAAGTTCGAGTTCGCTCGGCAGATGCGCAACGACAGCCGTGGCACCTTCCTGAAGCTGGACAAAAACGAAATCGCCATTTTTGAGGGCATCCACGCCCTCAACGACGACATCTTCGGCCGCCATCCGGAGGCCACGGGACTGTACATCTCCGCCCGCTCCAACGTGCTGGAGGGGGAGGAAATGCGCTTCAAGGGCACCTGGATGCGCATCTCCCGCCGGGCGGTGCGGGACTACAATTTCCGGGGCACCGATTTGCTGGAGACCCTGATGATGTGGTATAATGTCCGCCGGGGGGAGAAGGCCTACATCTCCCCCTTCAAAAACCGGGCCAACATCATCATCGACTCCTCCCTGCCCTACGAGCCGGCGGTGTTCGCCAACTACGCCGCCGCCCTGGGCCAGGCGGTGGAGCAGGTGCCGGCGGACAACCCCCGGCACCGGGAGTTCCGCGATTTGGTGGATTCCTTCCGGTATTTTGAGCCGGTGGACCCGGCCCTGGTGGCCCCCGAGTCCCTGATTCGGGAATTTATCGGCGGGGGCGCATACAGTTATTGACGGGCGGCAGCGCCCATACCATTCACGAAAGAAGGAAAAACGACATGTCAGAATGTACCCACAACTGCTCCACCTGCGGCGAGAGCTGCTCGGAGCGCACCGCGCCCCAGGACCTCCGTGTCCCGGTGAACGGCCTGTCCCACGTGGGCAAGGTCATCGCCGTGGTCAGCGGCAAGGGGGGTGTGGGCAAGAGCCTGGTGACCTCCTCCCTGGCCGTGGCCATGCGCCGGCTGGGCAAGTCCGTGGGCGTGCTGGACGCCGACATCACCGGCCCCTCCATCCCCACCGCCTTCGGGGTCCACACCCGGGCGGAGGGCAGCGAGCTGGGCATTTACCCCGCCGTCACCCGCACCGGCATCGAGATTATGAGCCTCAACCTGCTCACCGAGCACGAGACCGACCCGGTGGTGTGGCGGGGCCCCGTCATCGCCGGGGCGGTGAAGCAGTTCTGGACCGACGTGATCTGGGGGGACGTGGACTATCTCTTCGTGGACATGCCGCCGGGCACCGGCGACGTACCGCTGACCGTGTTCCAGTCCCTGCCGGTGGACGGCATCATCGTGGTCACCTCCCCCCAGGAGCTGGTGGGCATGATCGTCACCAAGGCCCTGAACATGGCCCAGATGATGCACATCCCCGTGCTGGGCCTGGTGGAGAATTACAGCTGGTACACCTGCCCCGACTGTGGCAAGCGCCACGCCATTTTCGGCGAGAGCCACATCGACCAGGCCGCCGCCAACCT
>CALWOL010000084.1 GCA_944383135.1 uncultured Flavonifractor sp. | reverse complement strand
TGCAGTAATCCAGCCAGTCTTCCTCCAGCAGGGACTTGCCGATGGAGCCGCCCTGGGCCTTCAGGAAGGTGTAGGTCATGCCGCCGCCGATGATGATGGTGTCGGCAATCTCCAGCAGGTTGTTGATCACGCCGATCTTGGAGGACACCTTGGAGCCGCCCAGGATGGCCACCAGGGGCCGCTTGGGGTTGGCCAGGGCGCCGCCGATGATCTCCAGCTCCTTCTGAATCAGGAAGCCGGACACGGCGGGCAGGTAGTCGGCCACGCCGGCGGTGGAGGCGTGGGCGCGGTGCACGGCGCCGAAGGCGTCGGATACGTAAACCTCCGCCATGGAGGCCATGGCCTTGGCCAGGGCGGGATCGTTCTTGGTCTCGCCCTTCTCAAAGCGGGTGTTCTCCAGCAGGAGAATCTGGCCGGGCTTCAGCGCGGCGGCCTTGGCCTGGGCGTCGGGACCCACCACGTCGGCGGCCATAATGACCTCCTTGCCCAGCAGCTCGGAGAGACGCTTGGCCACGGGAGCCAGAGACAGCTTGGCCAGGGACTTCTTCCACTCCTCCTCGGTGATGGAGGCGGCGTCCTTGCCCTTCTCCACCTGCTTCTTCACATAGGAGTCGAAGGTGGCCACCGGCTTGCCCATATGGGAGCAGGCGATGACGGCGGCGTTCTGCTCCAGCAGATACTGGATGGTGGGCAGAGCGGCCCGGATGCGCTTGTCGTCGGTGATGGTGCCGCTGCCGTCCTTGGCCATGGGTACGTTGAAGTCGCAGCGCAGCAGAACCTTCTTGCCGGCCACATCGATGTCCTTCACGGTCTTCTTGTTGTAGTTCATCCTGTACTAGCTCCTTTCATCTCACCTTCCCCGGTGAGGCCGGGGAAGTTCAGCTGCCGCAAAGCCTCATAGGTCACAATGGCCGCGGCGTTGGACAGGTTCAGACACCGGGCTTCCGCCCGGATGGGGATACGAATGCAGCGTTCGCTGTGGGCCTTGCGGAATTCCTCCGGCAGGCCGGCGGTCTCCTTGCCGAAGATGAGCCAGCACTCGTCCCGGAAGGTGGCCTGGGTATAGGGCCGGGGGGCCTTGGTGGTGGCCAGCCAGATGTCCTCCGCCCCGGTCTTGCGGAAAAAATCCTCCAGATTCCGGTAGGTGCGCACATCCACCAGATGCCAGTAGTCCAGTCCCGCCCGCTTGACCGCCTTGTCGCTGATGTCAAAGCCCAGAGGCTCAATGAGATGAAGCCGGGTCCCCGTCACCGCGCAGGTGCGGGCGATATTCCCTGTATTTTGTGGGATCTCCGGCTCAAAAAGCACTATATTGAGCATCTTCCTGCCTCTTTCCAGCCTCTTCTATTACCAGCGGAGGCTATTGTACTCCAAATCGGCACAAATTTCAACCGGGAAACGGCGAAAAAGTACTAAAACATTTAGTTTTCTTTCAGGATTTCTGGCTTTCTTTTCTTTGCTTCTCCACTTTATTGTGATAGCAATCTGTGGTATGATAAGGGTTAGCGGGAAAACCGCCGGAGAGGATGAGTGATTTTGGACGGAAAGAAGGCCATCCACAGAGTGGTGGTGAAGGTGGGCACCTCCACCCTCACCCGGGAAACGGGCAGTCTGAATTTACATAATATGGAGCATCTGGCCCGGGTGCTCTCCGATTTGCAGGGCATGGGCCTGCAGGTGGTGCTGGTCTCCTCCGGCGCCATCGGCATCGGCACCAAAAAGCTGCGCCTGCCGGAGCGGCCCACCCAGCTGAAGATGAAGCAGGCCGCCGCCGCGGTGGGTCAGTGCATGATGATGCACGTGTACGACAAGTTTTTTGCCGAGTACAACCGGACGGTGGCCCAGATCCTCCTCACCGGTGAGGATGTGGACGCCCCCGGCCGCCCGGAGCATCTACACAACACCTTTGAATCCCTGCTGGAGCTGGGAGTCATCCCCATTGTCAACGAAAACGACTCGGTTTCCTCGGCGGAGATCGAGACCGGCCAGTGCAAGGTGCTGGGCGACAACGATACCCTGTCCGCCATGGTGTCCCGGCTGTGCGGGGCGGATTTGCTCATTCTGCTCAGCGACATTGACGGGCTGTATGACGCCGACCCCCGCACCCACCCCGGCGCCAGGCTCATCCACCATGTGGAGGCGGTCACGCCGGAGCTGCGGGCCATGGCGGGGGGCGCCGGCACCTGGCGGGGCACCGGCGGCATGGCCACCAAGCTCAACGCCGCCCAGCTCTGCCTGGAGGCGGGCATCGACATGGTCATCGCCAACGGCAGCAGGATGGAGGCCATCTACGACATTGTGGCGGGGCAGGACGTGGGCACCCGGTTTTCCAAAGACCGCTGACCGCCGCCATTTCAGAAAGGAGCGCATTGCTATGACACAGCTGGAAACCCAGGGCCTGGCCGCCAAGAACGCCGCCAGAGTCCTGTCCGTGGCGGGTACTGCCCGGAAGAACCAGGCGCTGGAGGCCATTGCCGCCGCCATTGTGGCCCGGCAGGAGGAAATTCTGGCCGCCAACGCCGCCGACCTGGAGGCGGGCCGCGCCGCCGGCCTCCGCCCCGCTCTGCTGGACCGGCTGGCCCTGGACGCCGGGCGCATCACCGGCATTGTGGAGGGGGTGCGGCAGGTGGCCGCCCTGCCCGACCCCATCGGGGAGGTCACAAAAATGTCCACCCGGCCCAACGGCCTTGTCATCGGCAAGCGCCGGGTGCCCCTGGGGGTCATCGGCATCATCTATGAGGCCCGGCCCAACGTAACGGTGGACGCCGCCGCTCTCTGCCTCAAGTCGGGCAACACCGTCATCCTCCGGGGCGGCAAGGAGGCCTTCCGCTCCAACCAGGCCTTTGTGTCCGTCATGCGGGACGCTCTGGAGGAGGCCGGCCTCCCCCGGGACTGCGTGGCTCTGGTGATGGATACCAGCCGGGAGAGCGCCGCCGAGCTGATGGCTCTGACGGCCTATCTGGACGTGCTCATCCCCCGGGGCGGCGCCGGCCTCATTCAGAACGTGGTCAACAACGCCAGGGTGCCGGTCATCCAGACCGGGGTGGGCGTGTGCCACGTCTATGTCCACCAGAGCGCCGATCTGGACATGGCCGCCCGCATCATCTACAACGCCAAGACCTCCCGGCCCTCGGTGTGCAACGCCGCCGAGTGTCTGCTGGTGGACCGGGGCATTGCCCGGGACTTCCTGCCCATGGCCTGGCATCTGCTCCAGAGCAAGCATGTGGAGCTGCGGGGCTGCCCGGAGACCCAGGATATTCTGGGGGACGTGGTGACGCCCGCCGCTGAGGCCGACTGGGACACGGAGTTCGGCGACTACATCCTGGCGGTGAAGGTGGTGGGCGGCTTCGAGGAGGCCACCGACTTCATTGCCGCCCACGGCACCGGCCACTCCGAGGCCATTGTCACCAACGATTATGCCGCCGCCCAGCGGTTTTTGGACGTGGTGGACGCGGCGGCAGTGTACGTCAACGCCTCCACCCGGTTTACCGACGGCTTTGAGTTCGGCCTGGGGGCGGAAATCGGCATCTCCACCCAGAAGATGCACGCCCGGGGCCCCATGGGCCTGGAGGAGCTCACCTCCAGCAAGTTCATCATCTACGGCACGGGACAGGTCCGCTGAGCATAGCATGGAGCGGCCTCCAGACCGGTTTTTTACATACGGCGGGCGCTGCCGCCCGCCGTATGATTTTGTTTGGGGGTGTTTTCCATGACGGAACGCCAGCTGAGTCTGGAGGGCGGCACGGTATTCTGCCACCTGGGGGATGTGGAGCCGGGAAACTGGCAGGTGCTGGACTGCTCCCTCCGGCTGACGGGGGTGCTGCCCCAGCGGCGGGTGGCGGTGGCGGTGGAGGTGACCGAGGGGGACACCATCCGGGGCACCCGGATGTTTGCCCTTCCTCCCCAGCCCGGTCCCGATGCCGTGGATTTGACGCTCCGGGGCATCCGCTTCTATCTGCCGGGGGAGGAGGCCGCCCGTGCCCTGACGGTGCGGGCCGACGCCCACTACCTGGAGCGGGGAGAGTGCTGCCTGCTGTAAAAAACATCCCGCAAAGCGATTGCTTTGCGGGATGTTCCGCTTTTACATCTGAAACACCACACCCACCACAGCAGAGGCGGCAATGAACACAATGGGATGCAGCTTTTTCAGGGGCTTGACCTGGAGGCAGGCAAAGACCAGGACCGCCAAAAGGATGGCCTTCCAGCGGAAGAAGCCCGCCCCGCCCAGGGCCGCCCCGGTATTCAGCAGGGCAATGGCGCACACCTCCACCAGGGCGGCGGTGATCAGGGCGGTGGAGGCGGGGCGGATACCGTAAAACACCGCGTCCACCCCCCGGCTCTCCCGGAATTTCTTCAAAAAGCCGGCGATGATGAGGATGACCAGGATGGAGGGGCACACCAGTCCCAGGGTGGCCACCACACCCCCCGCCAGGCCTCCCACGGCGCCCCCGGCCAGGCTGCCGGTGTGGAAGCCCACATAGGTGGCCATGTTCACCCCCATGGGACCGGGGGTGGACTCGGAGATGGCAATCATGTTGGCCAGCTCCCCGGCGGAAAACCAGCCGGTGCGGGCCCCCATATCGGTGAGGAAGGGAATGGTGGCCGGGCCCCCGCCGATGGCAAAGAGGCCCACCTTAAAAAACTCATAAAAGAGCTGGAGAAAAATCATGGCTTCAGCCCTCCTTTTGCCGCCCGGATGCACAGTCCGGCCACCCCCGCCGCCACCACCAGCACGATGGGGGAAGTCACGTAGCCCAGCAGGACCCCCAGGGCGTTGGCGGGGAAGGCCGCAAAGTTCCCGATGACCGCCAGGACGGCTACCACGGCGAAAATGACCACGGTGGGCCTGTCTACCACGGTGCTTTTCCGCAGCTTGAGGACGCTGGACAAAATGAGGGCGCACACGCAGGCCCGGACACCGTTGAAGGCGTGGACCACCACGGGCAGGTGGGCAAAGTTCTGGAGGAAGGCGGCGATGAGCATGATGATGACCAGGCAGGGAAAGACCAGCCCCAGGGTGGCCGCCACACCCCCCGCGGGCCCCTTCAGCTTGTGGCCCACAAAGGTGGCGGTGTTGACGGCGATGATGCCGGGGGTACATTGGCCGATGGCGAAGTAGTCCGACAGCTCCTCCTCGCTGGCCCAGCTCCGCTTCTCCACCAGCTCCCGCTGGAGGATGGGCAGCATGGCGTAGCCCCCGCCGAAGGTGCACACCCCGATTTTGGCAAAGGTCCAGAACAGTTCAACATACAGATTCACGTCAGCTCAAACCCTCCAGTTCCTCCAGCCACAGGGCGGCCGCGGCATCGGAGGGCATCCGCCAGTCTCCCCGGGGGGACAGGGCCACCGAGCCCACCTTGGGCCCGTCCGCCAGGCAGGAGCGCTTGAACTGCTGGGAGAAGAAGCGGCGGTAGAAGTTTTTCAGCCACTTGAGCAGCACGGCCCGGTCATACCGCTTGCCCATGGCCTGCTCCGCCAGCCGGAGCACCTTCCGGGGGGAGAAGCCCCAGCGGATGGCGTAATAGAGGTAGAAGTCATGGAGCTCGTAGGGGCCCACCAGGTCCTCGGTCTTTTGGGCAATCTGCCCCTCAATGGCGGGGAGCAGCTCGGGAGAAACCGGGGTGTCCAGAATGTCCGCCAGCACGCCGGAGAGCTGAGGGTCCTCCGCCTCCTTGTCATCGGAGATGAAACTCACCAGGTGGCGCACCAGGGTCTTGGGAATGCCGGCGTTGACAGCGTAGTTGCTCATGTGGTCCCCGTTGTAGGTGCACCAGCCCAGGGCCAGCTCGGACAGGTCCCCGGTGCCGATGACCAGGCCGCCGGTCTGGTTGGCAATGTCCATGAGCACCTGGGTGCGCTCCCTGGCCTGGCCGTTTTCAAAGGTGACGTCGTGGTCGGCCATGGACTGGCCGATGTCCTCAAAGTGGACCTTCACCGCCCGGCCGATGTCGATGGTGCGGAGGGTGCAGCCCAGCCGCTCGGCCAGCAGCACCGCGTTGGACTTGGTGCGGTCGGTGGTGCCGAAGCAGGGCATGGTGACCGCAATGATGTCGCTGGCGGGCCGGTCCAGCATCTCCATGGCCAGGGCGGTGATGAGCACCGCCAGGGTGGAATCCAGCCCGCCGGACAGGCCCACCACCGCCGTCCTGGCCCCCGTGTGCTCCAGCCGCTTTTTCAGGCCCAGGGCGGCAATATATAAAATCTCATTGCATCGCTCGGCCCGGTCGCTCTCGTCCTGGGGAACAAAGGGAGTGGGGGACACGGGACGGGTGAGGCGGGTGTCGGCCAGCTCCAGGGAGAAGGAGGTGCGCCAGATCTCCCGTCCGGCCGCCGCCGGATAGGTGTTCATCCGCTGCCGCTCGTAGGTCAGCCGCTTGACATCCAGCTCGCTGACGGTGAGGCCGGAGGCAAACCGCCGCTGGGCCAGGATGACCCCGTTCTCGGCAATCATGTTGTGGCCGGCAAACACCAGGTCGGTGGTGGACTCCCCCTCCCCGGCGTCGGCGTACACATAGCCGCACACCAGCCGGCCGGACTGGCCGGCCACCAGGGAGCGGCGGTAGGCCGCCTTGCCCACCAGCTCGTTGGAGGCGGACAGGTTCAGAATCACCGTGGCCCCGCCCATGGCCAGAGCGGCGGAGGGGGGCTCCGGCGCCCACAGGTCCTCGCACAGCTCCACCCCGATGACCAGCTCAGGCAGGCTGTCGCAGGCGTACAGCATATGGTCGCAGAGGGAGACCTCCTGCCCGCACAGCTCCACCCTGGCGTCCACCCCGGCTCCCGGGGCAAACCACCGGCCCTCGTAAAACTCCCCATAATTGGGCAGGGAGCGCTTGGGCACCAGGCCCAGAATCTCTCCGCTCTGGATAACCGCAGCGCAGTTATACAGTTTGTTATTCCACTTGTTCCGCACCGGCAGGCCCACGGCGGTCACCAAATCCAGGTTGCGGGTGGCCTCCAGAATGGTGGCCAGGCCCTCCTCGGCCCCCCTCAGCAGGGTGGGCTGGAGGAACAAATCCCCGCAGGTGTAGCCGGTCAGGCAGAGCTCCGGCAGGCAGAGCACCTTCACCCCCTGCTTGCCCGCCTCCCGCATGAGGGTAAAAATCTGCTCGGCATTGTAACGGCAGTCGGCCACCCGGATATTCGGGGTGCCGGCGGCCACTTTCACAAATCCGTCGCGCATGGACAGCGCCTCCTTTTATCTCAGCACGGAATTCACCTTATCATACCCCACTTTTCCATCAAATGCAACGCAGAACACCGAAAAGCCCCGGCCGGAGGCCGGGGCTTTTCGGGTGTGTGTTGTGTGTGTTTGCAAAGGTGTTGGAGAGGGATAAGAGAGGAATTGGTTTGGGAGGATGGTCTTGCTTCAGATTCATCTCTGAATCTGTCTGTATCATACCTGGCAAATAAGGCTAAATCGTGTCCCCTTTGTGAATAAACTGTTAATTTCACTTTTTACCCATCCACGCTTTCCCGCTTGACAGCGGGGAGCTTTGGTGATATATTGCTTTTGTAAAAATGGCGCAGATGGAGAAGAACCCGCGCAGCGGCGGACAGAGAGGGACCTCACGGGTGGAAGGGTCCCACGGCACGCGGCGGCTGTACCACTCCTGAGCCGCCCGGGAGGACCGGGCCGGGGCTTTCCCGTTACAGGAAGTCACAAGCGGCATGAAGTCACGCTGTGCGCCCTCCCGGGCGCCTCCGCGCTCTATGCAAGCAGGGTGGAACCGTGGGACGTGTTCACGCCTCACCCCTGACCAATCAGGGGTGAGGCGTTTTTTTACCCTCCGCCCCAAGTTTAAAGGAGGCATATCAGATGTCCGAAGAAGTGAAAAACGAGTTCAGCTTTGAAAACCCCGAATACCGCAAGACCTACTGGCACACCTGCTCCCACGTGATGGCCCAGGCCGTGAAGCGGCTGTGGCCGGAGGTGAAGCTGGCCATCGGCCCCTCCATTGACGAGGGCTGGTACTACGACATGGACGCTCCCTTCGCCTTCACCCCCGAGCACCTGGAGCAGATTGAGGCCGAGATGCGGAAAATCTGCAAGGAGAAGCTGAAGCTGGAGCGGTTTGAGCTGCCCCGGGAGGAGGCGCTCCGGTTCATGGCGGAGAAGGAGGAGCCCTTCAAGGTGGAGCTCATCCAGGATTTTCCGGAGGACGCCCACATCTCCTTCTATAAGCAGGGGGAGTTCACCGACCTGTGCGCCGGTCCCCACCTGGACTCCACCGGCCGCATCAAGGGCAACGCCCTGAAGCTCACCGCCTGCAACGCCGCCTACTGGCGGGGGGACTCCAACCGGGAGACCCTCCAGCGCATTTACGGCATCGCCTTCCCCAAGAAGGACGAGCTGGACGCCTACCTCCAGCGCATTGAGGAGGCCAAGCGCCGGGACCACCGGAAGCTGGGCAAGGAGCTGGGCCTGTTCATGCTGCGGGACGAAGGCCCCGGCTTCCCCTTCTTTCTCCCCAAGGGCATGGTGCTGCGCAACACCCTCATCGACTACTGGCGGCAGGTCCACAAGCGCTACGGCTATGTGGAGATCTCCACCCCCATCATGCTCAACCGCCAGCTGTGGGAGCGCTCCGGCCACTGGGACCACTACAAGAACAACATGTACACCACCGTCATTGACGACACCGACTTCGCCATCAAGCCCATGAACTGCCCCGGCGGTATGCTGGTCTACTCCAGTGAGCCCCACTCCTACCGGGACCTGCCCCTGCGGGTGGGCGAGCTGGGCCTGGTCCACCGCCATGAGCTCTCCGGCGCCCTCCACGGACTGTTCCGGGTGCGCTGCTTCACCCAGGACGACGCCCACCTGTTTATGACCCAGGAGCAGCTGAAGGACGAGATCAAGAACGTGGTCAAGCTCTTTGACGAGGTGTACTCCGTCTTTGGCCTGCCCTACAAGATTGAGCTGTCCACCATGCCTGAGGACCACATCGGCACAGTGGAGCAGTGGGAGCACAACCAGGACATTCTGAAGGAAGCCATCACCGAGATGGGCAAGGATTTCGTGGTCAACGAGGGGGACGGCGCCTTCTACGGGCCCAAGCTGGACTTCCACCTGGCCGACTCCCTGGGCCGCACCTGGCAGTGCGGCACCGTGCAGCTGGATTCCCAGCTGCCGGAGCGGTTTGAGCTGGAGTATGTGGGCGAGGACGGCGAGAAGCACCGGCCCGTTATGCTCCACCGGGTGGTGCTGGGCTCCATCGAGCGGTTTATCGGCGTCATCACCGAGCACTTTGCCGGCGCCTTCCCCACCTGGCTGGCTCCCGTGCAGGTAAAGGTGCTGCCCATCACCGACCGGGCCGCGGACTACGCCGCCCAGGTGGCCGCCAGGCTGGACGCCCTGAGCTACCGGGTGGAGGTGGACGGCCGCAACGAGAAGATCGGCAAGAAGATTCGGGACACCCAGCTGGAGAAGGTGCCCTATATGCTGGTGGTGGGCGACAAGGAGGCCGAGAGCGGCGATGTGGCCGTGCGCAACCGCCACGGCGCCCAGACCGTCATGTCCTTCGACGCCTTCGCCGCCCAGCTGAAGGAGGAAGTGGACTCCAAGGCCCTGGAGCAGAAAGAAATTTAAGGATAGAAAATGGCCGCCCATCCGGGCGGCCATTTTTTTGTGGGGTGGACTTTTCCATAGCTCCATGCTACAATGTGGGAGCTTCGTATTATAAAGAAAAAGGACGGATGGTTATGGGCACCACCCTGAGCACCCTCACAAATCTGGCCATTTATATCGCGCTGGTAGTGGTGGGGGCCTTGATCGGCTCCCGGAAGAGCGTGCGCAGCCGCCCCCTGGTGTGGGTGGGCAAGCTGCAGTTTGTGGCGCTGATGATTCTCATCGTCACCCTGGGCGTCAACCTGGGTGCCAATGACGAGGTCATCGCCTCCCTGGGGCAGATTGGCCTGGCCGCCCTGCTTATCACGGTGCTGGCCCTCTTCGGCTCCGTCCTCTTCCTCACCCTGCTGCGGCGGTTTGTGCTGAAGCTGGACCGGTTCGGCCTGCCCCGGGGCTCCGCCCGGGGAGAGGAACAGGGGACCCACGCCGGCGGCAAGGCGGACAACTCCCTCACCAAGTGGATTGTCATCGCGGTGGTTCTGGGGATGCTGGCGGGCCGGTTTGTGCTGCCCGCCGCCGTCACCGCCCACTGCGGCACCGTCATCAACTTCGGGCTCTACCTGCTGCTGTTTATGGTGGGGATGGACATGGGCAAGCAGGGCACCCTTCTCAGCGACATCAAGACCGCCGGCTTCCAGGTGCTGCTGGTGCCGGTGGCGGTGTGCGCCGGCTCCCTGCTCTTCGCCGCCCTGGCGGGGCTGTTCCTCCCCCTGGGGGTGAAGGATTCCATGGCCGCCGCCTCCGGCCTGGGCTGGTATTCCCTGGCCCCCACCCTGCTGGCCCCCTATTCCCTGTCGGTGTCGGCGGTGGCCTTCCTGTCCAACGTCATGCGGGAGATCTTCTCCATCCTGCTCATTCCCCTGGTGGCCCGGTACATCGGCTATGTGGAGTGCGCCGCCCTGCCCGGCGCCGCCGCCATGGACACAGTGCTCCCTGTGGTGGTGGGCGCCACCCATGAGCGGATCACCATCTATTCCTTTACTTCCGGCGTGGTGCTCTCCCTGGCGGTGCCCATTCTGGTGCCCGCCATCGTGGCCCTGCCCTTCTAAGGAGGTTTTTGTATGGAAATCGAACGCCGCTGGCTGGTCACCGGCTGGCCGGAGCTGGAGAGCGCCGCCACGCTTTACATGGATCAGGGCTACTTCGCCGTCCGTCCCGCCGTCCGGATTCGCCGTGAAGTCCGTTTGGGCGGTCCCTGCCGGTACATCGCCTGCTTCAAGGGCAAGGGGGGCCTGGTCCGGGAGGAAATCGAGCTGCCGGTAACGGCGGAGCAGTATGGAGCCCTGGCCGCCATGCTGGACGCCCCCATGATTGAAAAGGAGCAGCGCCGCTATCCCCTGCCCGGCGGCCTTACCCTGGAGGTCAACCAGGTGGACCCCATGCTGGACACCGGCTTTTTCTACGCCGAGGTGGAGTTTCCCGACGAGGAGAGCGCCCGGGCCTGGCAGCCTCCGGCAGAGCTGGCGGACTATCTGAGCCGTGAGACCACCGGCCAGCCGGGGGAAAGCATGGCTGCCTACTGGGCCCGCACCCGGCTTGCCTAAGGGGCTAATGTCCTCATTGGTCCGCCCGCCGACAAGAAACCCCCGCTGTCCGTGGACAGCGGGGGTTTTACTTACTTTCCGCCCTTCAGGGCCTTCATCCGGTCGGCGTGGCTGAGGATGCGCTTGCGCAGGCGCAGGGACTGGGGAGTAACCTCCAGCAGCTCGTCGTCCGCCAAAAACTCCAGGCACTGCTCCAGGCTCATCTGCCGGGGCGGGGTGAGGCGCAGGGCCTCGTCGGAGCCGGAGGCGCGCATGTTGGTCAGCTGCTTCTTCTTGCAGATGTTGACGGAGATGTCCTCCTGCTTGGGGGTCTCCCCCACCACCATACCGGCATACACCGGCACGCCGGCGCCAATGAAGAGCACACCCCGCTCCTGGGCGTTGAACAGGCCGTAGGTCACGCTCTCGCCTGTCTCGAAGGACACCAGGGAGCCGGAGTTGCGCCGCTGGATGTCTCCCTTCACGGGGGCGTAGCACTCAAAGACGGAGGCCATGATGCCCTCGCCCTTGGTGTCGGTCAAAAACTCGTTGCGGTAGCCGAACAGACCCCGGGAGGGCACCAGAAACTCAATCTTCATCCGCTCGCCCACAGGGGTCATTTCCAGCAGGTCGCCCTTACGGGCGCCAATCTTCTCAATGACCGAGCCCACCGCGTCGGAGGGCACGTCCACCACCAGGCGCTCCACAGGCTCGCACTTCTTGCCGTCAATCTCCTGATAGAGCACCCGGGGGGGGGAGACCTGGAACTCATAGCCCTCCCGGCGCATGGTCTCGATGAGGATGGACAGGCTCATCTCGCCCCGGCCCGCCACGTTGAAGGCGTCGGTGGAGTCGGTCTCGGTGACCCGGAGGGACACGTCCTTCAGGGTCTCCCGGAACAGCCGGTCCCGGATCTGCCGGGAGGTGACAAACTTACCCTCCTTGCCGGCAAAGGGAGAATCGTTGACGGAGAAGGTCATCTCGATGGTGGGGGCGGAGATTTTGACAAACTCAATGGGCTCCACCGCCTCGGGCGCGCAGATGGTGTCCCCGATGGTAATCTCCCCAATGCCGCTCATGGCGATGATGTTGCCGGCGGTGGCCTCGGTGACCGGCACCCGGCCCAGGCCGTCAAACTGATACAGAGCGGTGGCCTTGGCCTTGGCGGGGGCCTCGTCCGGCTTGTGGTAGTTGCACACCGCGATTTCCTGATTCTGCTTCACCGTGCCCCGCTCAATGCGGCCGATGGCAATGCGGCCCACAAACTCGTTGTAGTCAATGGAGGACACCAGCATCTGGAAGGGAGCGTCCACGTCCGCCTCGGGGGCGGGGATATAATTCAGAATGGTCTCAAACAGGGGCACCAGGTCGGTGCCGGGCACGTCGGGGGAGTAGGAGGCAGTGCCCTGCCGGCCGGAGCAGAACAGGGTGGGGGACTCAAACTGCTCGTCGGTGGCGTTCAGGTCCAGCAGCAGCTCCAGCACCTCGTCCATGACCTCGTGAATGCGCTGGTCGGGGCGGTCAATCTTGTTGACCACCACGATGACCTTGTGGCCCAGCTCCAGGGCCTTGGACAGCACAAACCGGGTCTGGGGCATGGGACCCTCGGCGGCGTCCACCAGCAGGATAACGCCGTTGACCATCTTCAGGATGCGCTCCACCTCACCGCCGAAGTCGGCGTGGCCCGGGGTGTCCACGATGTTGATTTTCACGTCCTTGTAGTGGACGGCGGTATTCTTGGCCAGAATGGTGATGCCCCGCTCCCGCTCCAAATCGTTGGAGTCCATCACCCGCTCCACCGTGGCCTGATTCTCCCGGTAGATACCGCCCTGCTTGAGCATCTCATCCACCAGGGTGGTCTTGCCGTGGTCAACGTGGGCAATAATTGCTACATTTCTCAGCTTTGTATCCTGCAAAATGGTACACCTCAAATCCGATTATCATCCAGTATTCTGATAAGCTCGACTGTTTATTATACCGTATGACTTCCCGCCATGCAACCGCTTTCCGCAAAAAATCCGCCGAAATCCACCCCATTTCCCTCCTCGCCGTTGACAGAAGCGGAAAGTTGGGGTACAATGATTCGGTGTCTGACGGGGAGATTATCCCCAAGATAAAGCATGCGCCTGTAGCTCAGCAGGATAGAGCGACCGCGTGCCCAAACCGGCCCGCCGGTTTGGGACCCCTTCTATTTTATCTGCGCGGGGGAAATGAATTCCCCCGGCATCGAGGTTTTGCTTTGCAAAACCCTCGGTACGCCGGACTCCCAGCGGGGAGGCGCTCGCTCTCCCAAACTTCATACGCGCCTGTAGCTCAGCAGGATAGAGCGACCGCCTCCTAAGCGGTAGGTCGGAGGTTCGAATCCCCTCAGGCGTGCCAAGGCGCCGCAAGCGGTAACCGCTTGCGGCGCCTGTTTTGTTTTAGCTTCCGGCGGCCAGCCGGCTTGCCGCGGCGCGGACCGCCGCGGCATCGGTCACGGGATAGCGCTCCTCCGGCGGGCAGACGCCGCCGGAAAAGGACACCGCCGGATTGTGGGTGGCGGACACATCCAGGCCCCAGGTTTTGAAGGAGCCGTGAACCTGGTCACAGCCGGTCCTCGCCAGCAGTCCGGCGGCGTTGTCCGGACTCACTCCGCAGCCGGGGAGAATCTGGATGCGCCCGGCGGCATACGCCCGCATGGCCCGGATGGTATCTGCTCCGGCGGGAGCGGAGGCCGCCTGACCGCTGGTGAGCACCCGGGTGAAACCCAATTCCATCAGAACATCCAGCGCTGCCCGCCAGTCCGGCACCACGTCGATGGCCCGGCTGAATACCCGTTCCCTGTCCCCGATGGCCGACAGCATGGCGGCGCACCGTGCCCTGTCCACCGTACCGTCTGGGTGGAGACAGCCGAACACGATGCCGTCCGCCCCCGCCGCCAGCAGCGCCCGGGTATCGGCCAGCATGGTGTCAAATTCCGCCCCGGTGTAGCAGAAGCCGCCCTCTCTGGGCCGCACCATGGCCATGATGGGCAGCTCCGCCCGCCGGGCCAGGGTCATGGCCCCCACGCTGGGGGTCAGTCCGCCCAGAAACAGGGCGGAATTCAGCTCCACCCGGTCCGCCCCCGCTCCGGCCGCCGTCCACACGTCCTCCGCCGAACCGCAGCACACCTCCAAAATCATCCCGCTCACCCTCTTTTCCATGCTGGGGCTATGATACCACATTTTTTTGTGCTATCATAGCCCCAACCAAAAGGAGTGAATGCCATGGAAGCTGAACTGCGCTTTCTCCGGACCGCCCTGCCGGAGGACTGGGCCGCCTATCCTCCCTCCCTGTTTGCCGCCTTCGCCGCCCACGCCGCCCGGCTGCGGCGTACCGTGCCCTGGTGTGTTGCGCTGAGCCAGGAGGCCTATGAGCAGTACGTCCTCTGCCCCCGGGTAAATGACGAGGATTTGTCGGAGCACCGGGAGCTGTTTTACCGCCAGCTGTGGGACCGCGTCAGGGATTTGGAGCCGGAGCAGGCCGTTCTGGAGGTCAACCGCTGGTGCCACGAGCAGGCCAGCTATCAGGCCCAGGACGAGCGCACCGCCTCCCCCCTGACGGTATATCGCTGCGGCAGCGGCCGGTGCGGGGAGGAGTCCGCCTTCCTGGTGGCCGCGCTGCGCTCCGTGGGTCTGGCCGCCCGGCAGGTATACGCCCCCCGGTGGTCCCACTGCGATGACAACCACGCCTGGGTGGAGGTGCTGTGCCATGGACGCTGGCGGTTTCTGGGGGCCTGTGAGCCGGAGCCGGTGCTGGACCGGGGATGGTTCAACACCGCCGCCTCCCGGGCCATGCTGGTACACAGCCGCACCTTCGGCCCGGTAACCGACACCGCCCTTCACGGCGCCCCCCTGGGCCGGGAGGGTCAGGCCCTGTATCACAACCAGACGGCCCGCTACGCCCCCACCCGGGAATACACCTTCCGGGCCGCGCCGGGGGAGGTCATCACCCTGGAGATCTTCAATGAGGCCCGGTTCTGCCCCATCGCCCGCCTCACCGCCGGAGCGGACGGCACGGCGCGGGCGGAGCTGGGGCTGGGGGATGTGCACCTGTCCGCCGGGGCGAAGGAGGCCTTCTGCCGGGGGGAGCGGGAGCAGACGGCGGAGCTGGCGCTCCCCGCCCCCTGCCCGGATTGGACGCCCTTCCCCTTTCACGCGCCGCCTCCCTCCCCCGTCAACCCGGCTCCGCTGACCCAGGCCCAGCGGAGGGAGCGGGCGGCGGTACTGGCGGCGGGCACCGCCCGACGGGCGGCGCGGATGGCGGGATATTTTGACGCAAAAAAAGCCCGGGCCTGTCCCGGGCAGCGGGAGCTGCTGCGGAAGGCGCGGGGCAATTTTGGGGAAATCCACGCTTTTCTGAGCCGGGACGGAGACCCCCTGCGGGCCGCCCTGGTGGAGAGCCTGTCGGACAAGGATTTGCGGGATGTGACGGCACAGCTGCTGGAGACCCATCTGGAGCGGGCCCGGCCCTGGGCGGACCGGTACCCGGCGGAGGTATTCCGGCGGTTTGTCCTCTGTCCCCGGGTGGCTCTGGAGCGGCTGACCGACTGGTCCGCCCCCCAGCCCGGCGCGGTGGGGGAGGTGATCGCCCTGCGGAAGGCGGGCGTCCCTGCCTGGCTGCGCCCCCTGGACGGGGCGGTGATGCTGTGGCGGGAGGGCAGGGCCGTTCCCCAGGTCCCAGAGGTGTCGGGAACGGTGGTTTTCCGCAAAACGGCGGAGGAGCGCTTCCGCTTCCGGCAGAGCTTTTCCCTGGATTTCTGGACGGGGACGGCGTGGAAGCCCCTGCGCCTGGCGGACCGGGCCTGGCACAAAAACAGGCTGACCGCCCGCCTGCCCGCCGGGCGCTACCGGGTATTCACCACCCTGCGGCTCCCCGCCGGGGACCAGCTGGCCAACCGGCTGGACTTCACCCTGGCGCCGGGGGAAACGCGGGAGCTCTTTCTGGAACTGCGGGACTGCTCTCTTGAGGACCTCATCACCCCCCGGGACATGCCTTCGGAGGTGCCCGGGCGGAAAAGCGGAAGGCCCGCCCTCCTCCTCTGGCTGGAGGAGGGAGCGGAGCCTACGGAGCATCTTCTCAATGAGCTGGCCGCCGATCTGCCCGCCTTCCGGGCTCTGGCGCCGGAGGCCGTCTGCTTCCTGCGCAGGCCGGGGGCGGAGCGGCAGGTCACCCTGGCCGGGCTGCTGGCGGCCTGGCCGGAGCTGAAGGCGGAATATCCGGAGTGGAGCTGGCAGGTGGAGACGCTGGCCCGCCACCTGGGGCTGGACCCGGACAGGCCGCCCCTGGCGGTGGTGCAGGGCCGGGCGGGCCGGGCGGTGTACGCCTGCTGCGGCTACCAGGTGGGCGCCGCCCGGCTGCTGCGGCAGGTTCTGGAGCGGCTCACCGCTGAAAGTTCTTGAGGTATTCCGCCGCCGAGCGGCTCATCTCACGGGAAAAGGCGGAGTTGTACTTCCGCTGGCAGAAGGCGCGCAGCCAGTCGGTATAGGGGCGGGGCCCGGCGTTGTCCGCCAGCATGGCCTCCAGCTCGGCGGCGTCCATCCGGCGGTAGGCGTTTTCATGGACGATGTGCTCCATGGATCGGCGGCGGGGCTTCTCCTGCGCCTTCAGCCGCTCCGTGGGCCAGCCGAACACCAGCATGGCGGCGGGCACCACATAGTCCGGCAGGCGGAGCAGCTGCCGGTGGGTCTCACACTGCTCCAGGATGTCCCCGATGTAGCAGGAGGCGATGCCCAGGCTCCAGGCGGCGGTGACGGCGTTCTGGGCGGCGATATTGGCGTCGCAGAAGGCCAGCAGCAAATCCCCCTCCGCCGGCTTCCGGGGCTGGCAGCCCCCGGCGGCAAAGGCGTCGTACCACTTCTGGCAGTCGGCGCAGAAGATGAGCACCAGCGGCGCCGTGGCGATGAAGGGCTGGTGGTCGCATGTCTCCGCCAGCGTGTTCTTGACGGTCTGGTCGGTAATGTCTAAAATGGTGTAAAGCTGCTGGTTGCCGGCGGTGGGGGCGGCACAGGCCGCCGCCAGGATGGCCGCCTTGTCCCCGGCCTCCACCGGCTTGTCCAGAAAGACCCGCACCGATTTGCGGGCATGGAGCTGGGTAAGCACCTCATTCATGTCTCATTCTCCTCTCAGGATGTGAAGTTATGCAGGAAAAGCGCTATCTTGTCACGCAGCCCGGGCCCCTGCTCCCCTTTCTGCTGGAGCAGGGAAGGGGCCAGAGCCGCAACAGCATCAAGGCCCTGCTCACCCGGGGCCAGGTGCAGGTGGACGGGGTCACCGTCACCCGCCATGACCACCCGCTGACGCCGGGGCAGACCGTCGTCCTCCGCCCCTGGGGAACCAGGGCGGAAAAGCCCCCCTTCCCCATTCTCTATGAGGATGGGCATATCCTGGTCATCAACAAACCCGCCGGCCTGCTGAGCATGGCCAGTGACCGGGAAAAGACGCGCACCGCCTACCATATGGCCACCGCGTATGTGAGACGGCAGCACCCCGGCGGGCGGATCTTCATCGTCCACCGGCTGGACCGGGACACCTCGGGGGTCCTGCTCTTCGCCAAGGACGAGGCCACCAAGCGGGCCTACCAGGACAACTGGGACACCCTGGTGCGCCGCCGGGGCTATCTGGCGGTGGTAGAGGGCCGTCCGCCCAGGGGGGAGGACACCATCCGCACCCTGCTGCGGGAAAACGCCGCCCACAGGGTATACACCGTCTCCTCCGGCGGGAAAGAGGCGATAACCCATTATACCACCCTGCGGACCGGAACGGAATACACCCTGCTGGAGGTGGACATCCGCACCGGCCGGAAAAACCAGATTCGGGCCCACCTCAGCCAGCTGGGCTGTCCGGTGGCGGGCGACAGAGACTACGGCGCGGCCACCAACCCTCTGGGCCGGCTGTGCCTTCACGCCCATGAGCTGATCCTCACCCAGCCCGTCACGGGAGAGGTGCGGACCTTCCGCGCGGAGGCGCCGGCGGGCTTTGCCCGCCTGGCACGGTAGGGCTTTACAGCCCCAGCTGCTCCCGGGCCTGCTCCCGGAAGGCCGCCAGCTCCGGGTAGGCGTAGAAAAAGTTCTGCTTCCGGGCGGTCATGCCCTCCCCCTCCGCCTTATCCCGCAGGATGAAGCAGGCAAAGCTCTCGGCAATGTCCTCCGAGGGATTGGTGGCGGCATAGCCGGTGAGGAAGTCGTCGGCATGGCGGAGGTAGAAGCCGGAGCTGTTGGGGGCGGCCAGCCGGTCGGAGAGATAGTCCGTCCAGAAGGCCTGATAAAAGGCGTTGAGATAGGAGGCGGGATAGGCCGCCAGGCCGTCCTCGGCGTAGCACCCCGGGGAAGGGGCGCCGGTATAGGTGACCTGCCCCTGGTTGAGGGTGAGGTAATGGCAGTACTCGTGGTACACCGTCTCGGCAAAGGCCTGCCCGTCCTCCGCGTCCGCCGGGTCCACCGCCAGCTCCCACCGGACGCCGTCGTCGTCGGCGGGCACCACGTAGGCCAGGATTTCCGCCTCCCCGTCGGTAAAGACGGTAAAGCGGGCAAAGGCGTCCAGGCTGCCGGGGGGCAGCATGGCCTGCACCCGCGCCCACAGCGCCCGGTAGGTATCCTCCCCCTCTTCCCGCTCCAGGCCGCCCGTCTCCGTCACGGTGTACTCCGCCAGCAGCTCCATGCCCTCCTCGTCGGCGCTCCACTCCTCCGGCTGACCCAAGTAGCGGCGGGTGCAGTCCTCATAGATTTGGTTGAGCTGGAGCACCAGCCGCTCCTCTCCGGCGGATTGGCTCCAGATGTCCATGGACTCCCGGGCCTGCCGCAGGGCCAGCAGCTGCCCCAGCAGGCCGGTTACCTGCTTCCGCTCCATCTCGGTGACATAGGCGTCCAGCTTGCCCAGCTGGGCGGCGGCCAGACGGCCGGCCTCCGCCTGAAGCTGCCGGCTTTGCCCGCAGGCGGACAGCAGCATCAGCAGCAGGAGCAGTACGGGAAGGAACTTGCATCGTTTCATAACAGCACCTCATTTCGTTTGAGGCATTGTACCATGACACCGGGCGGCTGGGTCGAAAGCTAAACAAACTGAAAGGGAAACATCAGCTTCCCGCAAGAAAATAGACCAAGGGGCGGGACATCAGTCCCGCCCCTTGGTCTGGGAAGGTTCTATATAGGAAGGTCAGTGGATCGCAGATTACAGCTTGACCACCCAGCCATGGGGGTCAGGCTGGGTCCCCCACTGGATGCCGGTGAGGGTGTCATACAGCTTTTGGGCCAGGGGGCCGATTTTGCCGCCGTTGACCACCACGTGCTTGTCCTCCCAGCCCATCTCGCCGATGGGGGAGACAACCGCGGCGGTACCGGTGCCCCAGGCCTCCTTCAGGGTGCCGTTGGCTCCGGCCTCAAAGAGCTCCTGGACGGAGATGAGCCGCTCCTCCACCTTCAGGCCCCAGCTCTCCATGAGCTCAAGGCAGGACTTGCGGGTGATGCCGGGGAGGACGGAGCCGGTGAGCTTGGGGGTGACCACCGTGTCCCCGATCTGGAACATGACGTTCATGGAGCCCACTTCTTCAATATACTTGCGGTGGACGCCATCCAGCCACAGCACCTGGGTGTAGCCGTTCTCCTCCGCCCGCTCGCCGGCCCGGATGGAGGCGGCGTAGTTTCCGCCGCACTTGGTATAGCCGGTGCCGCCCTTGACGGCACGGACATCCTCGCTCTCCACATAGATTTTCACCGGGTTGATGCCCTCGGAGTAGTAGGCGCCCACCGGACAGGTGATGATGCAGAAGATATAGTTGTGGGCGGCGTGCACTCCCAGGGAGGGCGTGGTGGCAATGATGAAGGGGCGGATATACAGGGAGGTGCCGGGGGCGCTGGGCACCCAGTCGGCCTCCAGCCGCACCAGCTGCTCAATGGCGGCCAGGGCGTCCTCCTCGTCCAGAGGCGGAATGCACATGCGCTCGCAGGAGGAGTTGATGCGCTTGACGTTCTCGGTGGGGCGGAAGAGTTGCACACCGCCGTCGGGGGCGCGGTAGGCCTTCAGGCCCTCAAAGACCTCCTGGGCATAGTGGAACACCATGGCGGAGGGGTCCAGGGCGATGGGGCCGTAGGGCACGATGCGCCCGTCGTGCCAGCCCTGGCCGGCGGTGTAGTCCATCAGAAACATATGGTCGGTAAAGGTCCGGCCGAACACCAGCGTGGAGGGGTCGGGCTTGGGCTTGCCCACCGCGGCGCGCTGAACGGGATATTCCTTCATCGGGTTGGCCTCCTTGCGGTCTGCTTGTTTGTTCTCAGTATGACAGGGCGGGGGCGAAAAGAATGTAAACTGTGATACAAACGCGAAAAAGAAACTCCCCGGTTTTGTTTGTCCCGCCCGGCGGGGGCCTTCGCCACTTGTAATTTCCGGCGGGATACGATATAATGTTGGGGCTAATCTGCCGAAAGAGGGTAACTGACCGATGAAATTAGGTATCGGCGTTCACACGCTGGATTCTATATCTCCATACCTCTCCATAAACGCTGCTAAAGCCTGATATAGCGCGGTTTTACGCAAAACCAACCAAATTATAACTTCATATTTCTCTA
>CALWOL010000083.1 GCA_944383135.1 uncultured Flavonifractor sp. | reverse complement strand
CACACCGGCCACGCCATCGGCAACCACGCCGTCATCATCACCGAGCCCGAGCCCGAGCTGTGCGAGAAGCTGAAGGGCTTTCTGGAGGCCATCCGCTTCACCGGCTTCTCCAACTTCGACATCAAGTACGACCAGCGGGACGGGAAATTCAAGGCCTTTGAGATTAACTGCCGCCAGGGCCGGAGCAACTACTATGTCACCGGCGCCGGGTACAACCTGGCCAAATACCTGGTGGAGGACCGCATCCTGGGCAAGGACTGCGCACTCACCGTCACCAAAAACCGCCATCTGTGGTGGGTCATCCCCCCCAAGGTGGCCTACGACTACGTCAACCCCCGGTACCACCGGGAGATGAAGGCCCTTCAGCAGGCCGGCGCCGCGGTCAACCCCCTGTTTTACGGCAGGGACAACGGCTTTTTCCACAAGCTGCGCATCCTCAAGGGCCAGCGGCGGTACGTGGGCTGGTATGCCTCCTGCATGGAGAAAGTGCGATGAGGGAGCAGCGCCTTGGTATTTTAGGCGGCATGGGGCCTCAGGCCACCCAGGACTTTTACCAGCGGGTGCTGGACCGCACCGACGCCTCCTGTGACCAGGAGCACCTGCCCACCCTCATCTGGAGCGACACCGCCATCCCCGACCGCACCGCCGCCATATTGGGGGGCGACGCGGAGGGCTGCTACCAGCGGCTGCTGGAGGGGGCCCGGCTGCTGGAGCGGGGGGGCTGCACCGTGCTGGCCATCCCCTGCAACACCTCCCACTATTTTGCCGACCGGCTCCAGAGCGAGCTGTCCCTCCGCCTCATCCACATGCCCCGGGAGACCGTGGGCGTGCTGGCGGAGGAGGGCAAGAAAAAGGTGGGCATTCTGGGCACCGACGGCACCGTGCGCACCGGAGTGTACCAGAAGGAGTGCGACGCCCGGGGCATTGAAGCCCTCTCCCCGCCGGAGGACATCCAGCAGCTGGTGATGAGCATCATTTACGACGAGATCAAGCGGGGCGAGACCGGCTCCCGGAAGAAGTTCGCCGTCATCGACCGCTGGCTGCGCCAGGCGGGGTGCGACGGGGCCATCCTGGGCTGCACGGAGCTGTCCGTGTACCGCACCTATCACGGCCTGCCCGACTACTACCTGGACGCCATGGACGTGCTGGCCCAGCGGTGTATCACCGCCTGCGGGTACAAGCTGCGCCTGGTGTAAGATTTTCACACGGTGGTGAACTGAAATGAGCAATACCCGTCTGCCCTTGGGCGACTATGTACAGCTGCTGCTGCGCCACGGGCTGCTGGCGGACCAGGGGCCCGTCCCCGCCGATTTGACCGTCCCGGTGGCCCTGGTGTCCTGCGACTCCCAGGTGGTCATCCCCCACACCCTCTTTGTGTGCAAGGGGGCCAAATTCAAGGCGGACTACCTGCGCCAGGCCATGGCGGGCGGGGCCTTCGTGTACGTCAGCGAGACGCCCTACCCGGACATCCCCCTGCCCTGCCTGCGGGTCACCCACATCCGCCAGGCCATGGGCCTGCTGGCGGACCGCTTTTACGGCCACCCCTCGGGGCGGCTGCACATCACCGGCCTCACCGGCACCAAGGGCAAGACCACCACGGCCTACTATATCAAATCCATTGTGGACGCCTGGCTGGCCGCCCGGGGCCACCGGGAGAGCGCCCTGCTGTCCACCATCGTCACCGACGACGGGGTGGAGCGCAGGCCCGCCAAGCTCACCACGCCGGAGCCCCTGGATTTGCAGCGCCACCTGGCCAACGCCGTGTCCGCCGGAGCGGACTGGCTCACCATGGAGGTGTCCTCCCAGGCCCTGAAGTACGGCCGGGTCATCGGGGTGGATTTGGACTGCGCCGTGTTCCTCAACATCGGGGAGGACCACATCTCCCCCATTGAGCATCCCGATCTGGAGGACTATCTCCAATCCAAGCTGCTCATCTTCCGCCAGGCGAAAACCGCCTGCATCTCCATGGACTGCGACCACAGCGCGGCGGTGGCCCGGGCCGCCGCCCGGTGCGGGCGGGTGCTCACCTTCTCCCAAAAGAACGCCGTCGCCGACGTGTACGGCTCCCAGGTGCGCAAGGAGGGGGATAGGATTGCCTTCCATGTCCGCACCCCCCGGTACGAGGGGGAGCTGGCCATTTCCACCCCCGGCCTCTTCAATGTGGAAAACGCCCTGGCCGCCGCCGCCGTGGCGGAGTGCTACGACATCCCCTTTGAAGCGGTGCGGGAGGGCCTGGTGCGGGCCTTCGTCCCCGGCCGGATGGAGCACTACGGCAGCGCCGACGGGCAGATTTCCGTCATCGTGGACTACTCCCACAACGGCATGAGCCTGCAGAACGCCCTGCGCTCCGTCCGCTCCGAATACCCGGACCGGGAGCTGACGGTGCTCTTCGGCTGCACCGGCGGCAAGGGCATTGACCGCCGGGAGGGCATGGGCAACGCCGCCGGGGAGTGGGCCCACCGCATCATCCTCACCGAGGACGACCCCGGTCCCGAGGAGGTGGAGGACATCTGCGCCGATATCGGGGCGTTTCTCCGCCGGTGGGGAAAAGCATACACCGTCATTCCCAACCGGGAGCGGGCGGTGGAGGCCGCCATCCTGGGGGCC
>CALWOL010000082.1 GCA_944383135.1 uncultured Flavonifractor sp. | reverse complement strand
CCGGCTTAGACGGCGGAAGGCCTTCAAAGTTCCAGGCGGAAGCCCCGTCCCAGTCAAAGGGGCGCAGTTCCTCCAGCAGGGACTCAAAATCCTGAGAGAAGGCGTCGGCAAGGAGCTTGGCCGCGATCTCCACAGGGAGCATGACAGCCATGACCGCAAAGCATGTCTGGGCATCGTCCGTGAGGAGGTCCAGATCCCTGGTTTTGAGGGAATTCATCAGCTGCTCCAGCTTGTTCAGGTCGGGCACCTTATCCTCCGCGGTCAGCTTTGCCAGGGCCCGGTCCGCCCGCCTGATGCAGTCCGGAAAAGTATGGGGCACATCCAAAGAGAGCTCCATCACCCGCTGCCATCCCTCGGCGTTGATGTGGCGGGTGACGGTGAGGTAAGTCAGCACCCCCAGGGGGTCCATGGTCACGCCTTCGTTGGGCAGGGTCAGAAGATTGTCGTTCTGCCGGTAGTCGGGCAGCAGCTGGTTGATGCGCCAGGGGTCGCTGATCCGGCTGTTGTCATACCCGCTCCCGAACAGATGATTCAGCCAGCCGATGATTTCCCGGGCGTCAAAGACATGGGCGTCCTCGCTGGCAATCCCGAAGGTCTGCGTATAAAACTCATAGAGCACATATACCGCGGAACAGACCCGGTTGAACTGACGCCAGCCCACCTTGTTGGTGCTGAAGCTGCACCGGATTGGGTCATAGCCCCCGGTCTCCCAGAGGTCGTGCTCAAAGTAATTGTAACAAAACAGGATGGTGTCCAGTCCCGGCATCGCCTGGGGAGGGGTCAGCAGCTAGAGCCTTCTGCCGAGCAGGCTGATCATCTCCTGATCCATCATCCCGCCCTGGTCCAGAATGGTAAGGACCCGCTGATTGAATTCCTCGCGCTTGTCCTCCGGGATCGTTTGATCTCCAAAGTAACCCAGAAAAGTGCCCATATTCCCAATCCTTCTTTCTTTTTTTCCTAACCTTCCCCGGGAGGCCTGGGCCTCCCGGGGAGGTTTCGTGTTACACCGCGTCGGGGTCGATGCCTTCGTCCTCCCAAGTGGTCAGGCAGAACCGGTAGGGCCGTCCGGTGGGGTCGGTAATGGAGTTCATCTGCTCCACCAGCGCGGCCGCCTCCCGGCTGTGGTGCCGGGCGATGAGCACCCCCTGGGTGAGTGGCCGCCCGTCCAGGGCACACCCGTCCCAGTACATCCGCAGCACATACACATCCAGCGGCCGGGAGCAGCCCATTTTGGCCTCATAGGCCTCGGATTTGCCCTGATAGCTCACAAACAGATCCATCTTGACCCCCAGGTCCAGGGAGCGGTAGGTGTCCTCCTTCCGGGCCACCCGGATCACCCCTGCTTCCACTGCCTTGTTGCGGGCCAGCACCTCCACCAGCCGCTCCTCCTCCGGCTCCTCCGGGGCGGGCAGGGGCACATTGGCCCGGAGCCAGGCATAGAGGGCCTCCAGCCGGAAGTCGCCTTCCCAGAATCCGGTCTTGCTGAAATTGGTGGGCGGAAGAGCGTTCCAATCCTGAGACCGGAGATCCACTTGGACCAGGAAACGGTTGTGCCTGGGACAGCTCCGGCCATTCCAGACCTGCCCGAGCGGGACTTGCTGAACCATCCGTCCGTTGCATCGGATCTCCACACCGCCGGTTTCCGTGGGGGCCTGGCAGGGAGGAAAGGGCTCCTTCCGGCTCCGGAGCAGGCCATAGCGGCACACCAGCTCCACCGGGCCCACGCCCAGATCGCAGGTGACTCCGGGGATCTCCTGGGGCCCGTTTTTATCCCAGAGCGGGAAGCGGGAGCGTACCACGCGGTTCCGCAGTCCGTCGTCCACCTCCAGGGTCATCTCTCCGCGCTGGAGCACTTGGGCGTAAATGAAGCCCAGCTCCTCCACCAGGCGCTCTGTCAGAGTGTAAAAGCTCTTTTTCGCCCGGTCCCCCGCCGGACGCAGGGTGTCAAACTGCTGATGGGAGCAGCGGAAGGAGATGGCGGTTCCGGTGGGGTGGATGAGCTTGCCTGCTCCTGCCAGGTACTGCCCCATGAAAGGCGCATTCTTCGGGCTGCGGGGCACCTCTACCAGCAGGTACCGGTCCAGCTGGTTGTCTTCCGGGGTGCGGGTCTGGATGCTCCAGGAGTAGCACCCGTAATCGAAACAGGCCAAAGCCTGCTTGAGCCCCATTCCGTGCTCATTCAGGGGGGATTCCGCTCCGTCACAGCAGCCCAGGGTAAGGGCGGTATGGATGTCCCGGATGCCGGTGCCGGTGTCGATCACGTCCACATTCACCCAGCATCCATCGTCGCGGAGCACGATCCGCACCTTGCGGCTGTCGTGGGGATCCAGGGCGTACTTCCGGAAGTTGGACAGGGAATTGTCCACAAATGCACAGATGATATCGGAAAAACGGTGTAAACTGCAGTCAATGGAGTTCCACACTTCCCGGACCTTGGGGTCGTTTTGAATCGGAAAAGCGTTCTGAGTACACATACGTTTCCTTCCTTTCGGGCGGCGGTGCCGCCGATTTGATGAGAAAATAAAATACCGTGCAGGGCGTGGGCCTACACGGGAAGGGAAGAAGGGTATGTGAACCCTGCCGCGCCCGGGAGATTCCCTTGCACCGGACAGCAAAAACGGGTATACTATCCCTGCGGTGCGGACGCAGTCCGTTGTGTAGGTGAGTGAGCACCTGCGCAGGTTTAGAAGGGTTGCCGCCCTTCTAAACTGCCGCTATTTTATTTTCATGTGGATTATAGTATATAGGGTTGTACATTGATGTGGTAAGCGTGGTCAAATGTTCCAGATGATCTCGGCCCCGTCCTCGGACACGTCGATCCTGCGGATCAACTGTGCCGCCACCACCTTTTTTTCTGCAAAGCTCAGCGCGGGGAAGTCCAGGGTGACCGGGACGGCCACCCGCTTTTTTTCGCGGCGCTGTGCCTCCAGCAGCCGCTGCCGCTCCTGTTCCAGCCGGGCCAGAGACCGGCGCAGATAGGCGGGAGGAATGTCCTCGCTCTCCGAAAAGGCGTCGATGAGCCTGTCCGCCCGGCGGTCCAGCTCCTCCAGCTGGCCGGCGTAGACGTCCCGTTCCACGATTTCCGGCGCCTCGCCCGGACACTCCGCCATCATGCGGACGATCTCCTTGGATGCGATCTCCTCCAGCTCCGCCAGTTTGACATGGATGCTGGCATCGCACTTGGACACGTTATACCGCCCGCTGCACGCCAGCCATCGGTGCTCCTGGTCGGCGATCACCTTCAGGCTATAGCCGCATTTGGCGCACTTCAAAAGCCCAGTCAGCCAGGTATAGGTCCCTTTCCCGCTGTTGCCCAGCTGCCGGTTACGGTCCAGCTTGGACTGGCACCGGAGCCACAGGTCCGCAGGGACCAGCCCCGTGTGATTCATCACGGAGGCGGTATGGTCCTTGATGTCGGTATATTTTCGGTCGGAGGCTTTGCGCTTGCCCACCAGCGAGATCCCGTGCACTCCGTCAAAGGCCTGGGGCGGAGAAACCACATTGACCCCCTTGCCCAAAAAGTAAAGCCGAACCTGTTCGTCCGCCATGACGTAGGCGGGATTGTGCAGCAGCCGCGACAGGG
>CALWOL010000081.1 GCA_944383135.1 uncultured Flavonifractor sp. | reverse complement strand
TTATATAAGTATTTGCTGCTGTAGCTGAGTAGGTAGAGCGCCTCCGTGATAAGGATGAGGACGGCGGTTCGAATCCGCCCAGCAGCTCCAAAAAGCCTTGAAAACTTCGGTTTTCAAGGCTTTTTTGTTGTATTTTTTAATTTTGGGTATGGGTCAGATGGTTGCCCCACACGAGGAAAGGGTTAAAAGTGCCGGGCGGGAAGTTTGCGCTTCCAGCCCGGCTTTTTTGCGGTATCAGGTGTTTCACTCCGTTACACTTGGCTTGTGGTATTGGGGCCTGTGGGATTGCTTTCCACATTGCTGCTCCCTGCGCAGTCCGCCAGAGCCAAGGCGAAAACGCCCGCCAACAAAATTCTCAGTACGCTCTTTTCATGATCTGTTTTCTGCTATCAAGAGCGCTCAGCAGTTACGCTTTTTTTACACCAGCTTGTTCCAACGCGCTGGCAAGCTTTTTGGTGAACATTCCTGTGAGCTTGTGACTCTTCCCATCTGCCGTCGCCAGAGTAAGGCTGCCCATTCCCGCAGAGAAAGAAACCACTTGCTCCAATGGATAGTCAAAGAAAAGGGTTAAAGCGTCAGTAAACACGACTCGCTGGTCGGTGACATGCAGTTTGCCCGGATTGGGCTTCGGCATAACAACCATGTGTTTTGTGATGTAAGACGCGGCCGCCTCGCCTAAAAGTTTTTCATTTGCTCGCAGTTCCCACTTGTTTAACTTCATAATTTTTCCTCCTATATGTAAGATTGATCTATTCGATATCATCAGAGAAACCTGATGGCATCCTCCTATCATGGCTCCACGTCCTCCTGCGCTTTGCTCCGGGCGGCTGGCCTGATTTTCCCGGCAATGGCTGAGCCGACTGCCAGCAGAAGAAGCCCCGCTCCAGCGCGGATAGCTAAATCCAGCATCCAGCTGACCTTGCCGTGGCGGTACATATCCAGCACATACACGGGATCAACCTCATAGGCCTCCGTCAGTTGACGGAGCATGGTCTTTTCCTCTGTGGTTGCGTACCGGACATAACCTGTGGGCAGCGCCTCGCCGGGACAGAGCATGAGATAGTCATCAAAGTAGACACAGACATAAGCGCCATCCTCCAGCGGGGCCAGGTAATAGCGGTTATAGAAGCCGGACGCCAGGAAGTCCAGCAGAAGGCCCCTGACCGGGGCAGGATCAGCGATCGGGATATATTCAGAGATCGTAACCGTTCTCCTTACCCCGTTCCTACGGCTGGTATGTTCCCCCGCGTACTCGGTATCCCGGAGGCGCAGCAGGGGGGCTTCGATCAGGCCTATTTTGGACGTTGTGATGGGGGCGTTTTGGAAATAGGCAGCCTCCACATCGGCCTGGGTATGTGCCTCAGAAACAGACGGATCCGGCATCTGCCCTTGCTCCGTCCCCGTCCCGGCCCACAGGTCATAGATCCAGCCCGTGGGGGCGCACATCATTAGCCATACGCCAAAGACGATCCCAAATGCAAGTTTCAAAATGGATTTTGGAGAGTATTTTTTGTGCTCCACGGCTCTGCTTCACCTTTCTAATTTCTGGGCTATCGGCCGTTTTCCCATGTCCTGCGGTACACGCAGCTGTGTCCATGGGCCTGCCGCGCCCGGAAAAGACCTCTTTTATTGGTTTATGTTATGAGAGAGCGGCACGGGGACAAAAAATTATGGAAAAGTGCATTTCTGCTGATAGGCAGAAAAAACAAGGGACCGTTCTTGAGAACGATCCCTTGCGTGAGATTTGATTCACCGGCGGAATACCGTGATGGAGCATAACAAAAAGCGCTGCGTCGGCGTGGACCTTACGGAGACTGGGGGGAGGGGATGTAGTCGATGACGGCCTTGATCTCCTCCCGGGTCAGTACACCGTAGATCATGGTCATGTACGCTCCGTCATAGGAGGTGGCGGTCAGGGAGTCTATGTTGGAGAGAATATAAAAAGTCTGGCCGTTGTGCTCATACTCCTCCACGGGGGTGTCGTCCTTTTCAAAGGTGCCGGTATTGTTGGTGGGCTGTGTAAAATGCTGTATCACAACGGAATAGATCCGGTCCTCCCCAAAGTAGGTCACATGTGCGGACACGCTGTCGTTCAGCTCGGTGATGTCCAGTCCCCGGGGCTGAAGCCGTCAAGGCATCGTGTGGGGAACATGCCGTCCATCCCCACCGCCTGGAGGAGGGACCGGGACTGTTCGGTATCCTCCTGGCCCGTGCCGGAACCGGAGGCGCCGCTGGAATCCCCGGAGACAAAGCGGAAGGTCTCGTCCGTCCACTGGGCGATGACGCCCCAAACATCCACCCCGGCGGCCTGAGCCGCTATGCTGCCCAAAAGAAGTGCCGCCAGCACGGCCGCCAGCAGGGCCAGCCGCCGCAGACGCCGGGCAGACCGGCTACCGGCCCCGGAGGGAGCGGGAGAAGGCGGTTTTGTCTCCCACGGGGAAGGAGCGTCCTCATCCGCAAAATCGTACAGAGAGCGGCCGTCGGCATGGGGACGGTATTGGGTCTGGAACTGCTGCCAGGCGGCGTCTGCATCGCATGGGCCCTTCCGTTTGGCCAGCAGATCGGAAAGATATAAAATGGCGTCCAGGTCGGAACCTCCAGCTTCTGAGGACTGAAAATCCAGGCGGAGCAGTTGTTCCAGCTCTTCCGTACTCAGCTGGTCGTAGCGGGAAAAATCCTGTCTTTTATCTTCTTTGGATTCGGACACCGTGTTTCCCCCCTTTCATGGAGTTTATGTGCGAAATCGTACGGTCGGGGACATGGAGTTTAGGGATGGGAGAGCTTCCGTTTCAAATTGGCTCGAATCCGCTGGATTCGCTTTTTGCACACCTCCACGGTGATGCCGAACTCCTCCGCAGCCTCCAGCATGGTGCAGCCGTCCAGCACCACCCGCTTGCGCAGTTGAAAATCCGCACGGGCGGCCAGGTCGCCATAGAGCAGATCCACGCCCGGCTCATCGTAGACCAGCAGCTCCTCCAAGTGCTCCACCTGCAGGGACTGCATGATCAGCCGGTTCATGGCGGCCCGGTGGCGCTGCATATTCCGCATCACATTCTGGAGGGTCCGCATCAGCCAGCCCTGGGGGTTTTCGTGCTGCAGAGCATCGTTTGCTTTGGCACAAAAAATACAGAAGGTGTCCTGTACAGCTTCTTCCGCCAGATTCCGGTCCCCCAGAACGCTGAAGGCATAGGCCGCCATCCGGCCATACATTTCCTGATATAGTTTTGAGATCAGCGCTTCGTCTGGTGCTGAAGTACCCACGGTTTCACCACCCGTACTATGACATGTCCTCGTTGCTCAAGGAGATTGGCTGCCTGTATTATAGCTACAACCGATTATTCTTGCAAGGGGGCCATGGCGGATATACTTGCTTGACAAAGCCAGCTGCTGCTGACTCGCACGCGGAAAGGGTTAGAGAAGGCCGGACGGGAAGGCTGTGCTTCCTGTCCGGCCTTTTTCGCTGCCGTACACGGCCTTTGCCTGCCGCGGAGCCCTCCCGGCGCTGCGCTCTTTATCCCGCCTTAATGCCTGACGCGTATTGCTTATGCTTATCGCGCCTGTCCTGGCGGCCATGGGTTTTTAAGGAGGACTCCTTCTGATGAACGAAACAAGGAACGAGAAAAAGATTTTGGGCAATGTGCGCCAGGCTGTGGTGGTGACGTTGGTGCTCCTGCTGCTGTGCGGCTTCCTGTTTCCGGTGGTGCTCACCGGTATTTCCGCCGTGCTTTTCCCCCGTCAGGCAAAGGGCAGCCTGGTGACCGCCGACGGCGCCGCCGTGGGCGCCGCCAACGTGGGCCAGGACTTTACCGAGCCCTACTTTATGAAGTGCCGTCCCTCCGCTTACCACTACAACACCTATTATGAGGATGAGGAAGGCAATCAGTTCTATAATGACGGCAGTGAGTTTGCCGGCGTCTCCTCCGGCTCCAACAACTACGCCCCCTCCAACCCCGCGCTGATGGAGCGGGTGGAAGGGGACATCGACGAGTTCCTGGCCGCCAACCCCGGAATCAGCCGGGAGGATATCCCCGCCGACCTGATGACCGCTTCCGGTTCCGGCCTGGATCCCCATGTCTCTCCCGAAGGCGCTCAGGTGCAGATTCCCGCTCTGGCGGAGGCTTCCGGTCTGAGCCTGGAGGAGCTGGAGCAGATCGTGGCCGACCACACCACCGGCAGGCTGCTGGGGATCTTTGGAGAGGAGACCGTCAATGTGCTGGGTGTGAACCTGGACATTGCCAAGGCCATGGGCCTTGTAAGCGAGGTTTCCGAGTAAGCGCGCGCCCCTCCGCCATTGGAACGGAGGGGCGCGGCTTTTATTCCTTTTTAATTCCCTGTATGGAATCCTTTTCCCGGCTTTAGCCCTATGGAGTTATGATGTGCCGGTAAGGGGGCGAGCGCTGTGTTCGCATGGAAAAACGCGTATCTCACATGGAAAGGCACGTGGATGCCACTCTGGAACGGCTGATTCTGCAGCATAGGTTTTTGGGTGTGCTGATGCTCCTGATCGGTATGCCGCTGCTTACATTGGGGGCGGTGTGTATTTGTACCGCCATAATCATACTGCCCATATCACTGGCGCTTGGCTGGGCATAGGTCTCCCGGGCGCCAGCGATGTCTTAATGCCGTCTTAATATACAGGTCAATAAATTAACACCTCTTTTAGACCATATATGGATAATGGGGGTATAAAGAAGAGATAAAGACGCATTAAGAGGTGGTGGCTTGTGTGGGAGCTTGTGCACAAAAATAATAAGTCCCCGTTCCGGGTTATCATATTCGGGTTTTTGCTTGTCATACTTACGGGAAGCCTTCTCCTCATGCTTCCGCTGTCCGCCCGGGAGGGCGCTGTGACGCCCTTTTTGGACGCCCTGTTCACCGCCACGTCTGCGGTGTGTGTGACAGGCCTGGTCATCCATGACACCGCCACCCATTGGTCGGAATTTGGACAATTTGTTATCATTTTGCTGATTCAGATCGGCGGCCTGGGGGTTGTTACGGTAGCGGGTGCGTTCTCGATTCTTTCCGGCCGCAGGATCGGGCTGATGCAGCGCAGCACCATGCAGGAAGCCATCGCGGCGCCCAATGTGGGCGGTATTGTGCGCCTGACAGGGTTTATTTTGAAAACGGCTTTGTCCGTGGAGCTGTTGGGGGCGGCGCTGCTTTTCCCGGTGTTTTGCAGAGAGTTTGGCCTTATAAAAGGCGCGTGGTACGCCTTGTTTCACTCCATATCCGCCTTCTGCAACGCGGGCTTTGACTTAATGGGTGTAAAGGAGCCGTTTTCCTCCCTGACAGACTATGGGGCGCAGCCTGTTGTCTCCATTGTGATCGCGCTTTTAATTGTCATTGGGGGAATCGGCTTTTTGACCTGGGAGGATATCCGGATGAACCGGCTGCACTTCCATAAATACCGTATGCAGAGCAAGGTGATCCTGACAGTGACCGGAGCACTGATTCTGCTTCCGGCGCTCTATTTTTTCTTCTTTGAATTTGGGGAAGCACCCCTCGGCGAGCGGGTGCTTCTATCCGCCTTTCAGGCAATCACCCCCAGAACCGCCGGCTTCAATACGGCGGACCTGACGGCCATGAGCGAGACCGGGCAGTCCGTGATTACCATTTTGATGCTGATCGGAGGTTCGCCGGGCTCCACCGCCGGGGGCATGAAAACCACCACGCTGGCCGTGCTGCTGGCCGGTGCCCTCGCCGTTTTCCGGCGCAGAGAGAATCCCCACTTTTTTAACAGACGCGTTCCAAACGAAACCGTATCCCAGGCGTCCACCATTTTGATCATGTATCTTGTCCTGTTTCTGGCCGGCGGACTGGTGATCAGCAGGATGGAAGGACTGCCTGTGCTCACCTGCCTGTTTGAGACCGCTTCCGCCATTGGAACCGTGGGCCTGTCCCTGGGTATTACGCCCCGGCTGAACTGGATTTCACAGCTGATTCTGATTGGCCTGATGTTCTTTGGCCGCGTCGGTGGGCTGACGCTTATCTTCGCGGCCCTTTCCAAAATACAGGCGGCCAACGCGCGGCTGCCGCAGGAGCGAATCACGGTTGGGTAAAGAAAGGGTTGTGAAAGCTGTATGAAAACATTTTTATTAATTGGCTTGGGCCGCTTTGGACGCCATATTGCAATAAAATTGAACGAATTAAATTATCAGGTAATGGCGGTAGACAAGGATGAGGATAAAGTAAATGCCATTCTGCCCTTTGCCACCAACGCCCAAATTGGGGACAGCACCAGCGAGGAATTTCTTTCGGCCATCGGTGTGCGAAACTTTGATGTGTGCATTGTAGCGATTGGAGATAACTTTCAGAGCTCCTTGGAGACCACTTCGCTGTTAAAGGAACTGGGAGCCAAAAAGGTGGTGGCGAGGGCTGCGCGGGATGTGCAGGCAAAATTCTTATTGCGGAATGGCGCGGATGAGGTGGTATACCCTGAAAAACAGATGGCGGTCTGGACTGCTATCCGATATAGCTCAGACCACATTTCGGATTATATTGCTCTGGGAGATGACCACGCCATCTTTGAAGTTGAAGTTCCGGACAACTGGGTTGGAAAAACAATCGGGCAGCTGGATGTGAGGAAGCGGTATCATGTCAATGTTATGGCCATCAAGCAAAATGGGAAATTTGCAATGACGGTGATTACGCCGGATACCTGCCTGCCGGGAAACAGCACCATTTTGGTTCTGGGAACACAGCGCGACATTCAAAAGTGCTTCCATATATAAACGCGCCGGTATGAGAGCGCGGGCATGGAGGGAAAAGAAATGGAGGCCCTTGTTTTGCTGGGCGGCTTTGCCGCGGTTGCGGCGGCCGGTTATTTTATCATGGCAAAGATAGATTGCTTTTTGGAGCGGGTCAGGCGACAAAACGCGGAACGGGAAAATATGCTCCCACTCCATGTCGCGACCTCGTGCCTTCATGCGATACCGTCCGCCGCAGAGATTTTGAATGATATGGGCGCCAGATATCCAAACGTACAGTGCAGCTTGTCTTTCGGACAGGAACGGGAGGTCATAAGGGCCTTCGACGCGGGAGATGCCGATGTGGCAATCGTGTCCGCCCAGGCGGAAAGCGGGCTTCCAGCGCGGTGGGAATGCGTTACCGTAAACCCGCGGTCCGTTTTCATGGCGTACAGCGGGCTGCCGGTCAAAACCCTTGACCAAACCCCGCGGCACGAAAAGATTCTGTGGAAGCATCAGGCCGCCCCCTTTTTGACCGCGGAATTTGTGCAGCGGTTTTGCGGACATGGACCGTAAAAGCGTGCTATAATAACCTCTGCCTGAAAGGAGGGATTTCAATGAATACAGCCGTGCCGCCTGACCGGACTGCAAAGGGGAAGCAAGGAAAACTCTCTGTTTTTGCCAGCTATTTTTCAGGCACGGGGAAAAGCTACGCCATGCTGATGGCCGCCGACAGAGCCAGACAGGCGGGAGTGGATGCGGTGATTGGGCTGCTCTCCGCGGAGCGGTGGCCTGAAACCCGGGCCTTGGCGCAGGGCTTTGAGCAATTACCCTGTAAAACGGTTGCAAGCGCCGGACAGAAAAGCGACGAAATTGATTTGGACGCCTGCTTAAAAAGGGCGCCGGAATTGATCCTCGTTGATGACTTGTCCCATTTGAATACGGATGACTCCCGCCATATGAGGCGGTACCAGGACATTGAGGAGCTGCTGAAAGCCGGCGTGGACGTCTACACAACCCTGGACCTTCAGCATGTGGAAAGCATTCAGGATTCCGTTTCCTCCGTATTGGGAGCGCCCATATCCGAGCGTATACCGGACCGGGTATTCGATCAGGCGGCGGAAGTGGAATTTATCGACATTGAGCCGGAGAGACTGCAGCGGCGTTTTTTGCAGCAGCAGAAGGAGGAGCTGCTTTCCGCCTGCTCGCTGCCGCAATTGAACGCCCTCCATGAAATCGCCCTGCGCCGCTGTGCGGACCGGATTTCTCTGCACACCCGAATCTCCCCCAGCAGGACGGAGTACCATGCCCATGAGCACATCCTGGTCTGTCTCTCCTCCGCTCCCTCCAACGAAAAGATTATACGCACGGCGGCACGCATGGCGGGCGCCTTTCGATGCGGGTTTACGGCGCTTTTTGTGGAGACAAAAGAATTTCAATGGATATCCCAGGGAAATAAGGACAGGCTTCAGGCAAACATTCAATTGGCGCAGCGGCTGGGGGCGTCGATTGAAACGGTCTACGGAGATGATGTGGCATATCAAATCGCCGAATTCGCGCGGCTGTCCGGGGTTACGAAAATAGTGCTGGGCCGCAGCGGCATACCCCGCCGGCTCTTTTTCCGCAAGGCATCTTTGACCGAACGGCTGATTGAGCTGGCTCCCGAGCTGGACATTCACATTATTCCGGACAATGGAATGAAAGGACAGCTCGCGGCGAAGCATCGAGAAGCCATGCACATACCCGCCGTCTCGATACTGGACCTGCTGAAGAGCGTGGGGATTCTTGTTTTATCCACGCTCACGGGGTTTTTATTTTACAACTGGGGATTTACGGAAGCAAACATTATTACCCTGTATATCCTGGGCGTTATGCTGATATCGGTGTTTACCAAAAGCTCTACCTGCAGTTTTATTGCCTCCATTGTCAGCGTGCTTACCTTCAACTTCTTCTTTACCGACCCCAGATTTTCTCTGCATGCCTATGACAGTGAGTATCCGGTTACGTTTCTGGTCATGTTTCTGGCCTCCTTGCTTACCGGCTCTCTGGCATCCAAGCTGAAATCCCATGCCAAACGCTCTGCTCAGGTGGCGTGGCGCACCAGACTTCTTTTTGAAACCAGCCAGAACCTTCAAAAGGCCGGAACCCAGGAGGAGATTATCTCCATAACGGCGGGGCAGCTGCTGAAAATATTTCAGCGGGATATTGTTGCGTACCGGGTCGGACAGGAGGGGCTGATGGAACCGCAGGTCTTTCTTGCAAACGAGGGGGAGACTCCGGCCCCATTTATTTCGGAAAGGGAACAAGAGGTGGCGCGGTGGGTGGCTGCGAACAATAAGCGGGCAGGCGCCGGAACCGATAATCTTCCGGATGCCTCCTGTACCTACCTGTCCATTCGCACGGGAGAGCAGATATATGGAGTTGTGGGCATCGCCGCGTCGGACAAGCCCCTGGATTCTTTTGAGACAAGCATCCTCCTCTCGGTCCTGGGGGAATGTGCGCTCGCCCTGGAAAACCAAAAGAATCTGGAGGAAAAAGAAGCGGCCGCGGTTCTGGCCAAAAACGAGCAGCTGCGGGCCAACCTGCTTCGCTCCATCTCCCATGATCTGCGCACCCCTCTCACCTCCATTTCGGGGAATGCCAGCAACCTGCTCTCCAACGGGGACCTGTTTGACGCCAAGACCAAGGAGCAGATGTACACCGATATTTATGACGATGCCGTATGGCTCATTAACCTGGTAGAAAATCTGCTGTCGGTCAGCCGGCTGGAAGAGGGAAAAATGAATCTGCACATGTCCACGGAACTGATTGACGAGGTGGTGGCGGAGGCGCTGCGCCACATCAGCCGAAAGAGCGTGGAGTACCGCCTGAATGTGCAGAGCAGTGAAGATTACGTCCTGGTGCAGGTTGACGCAAAACTGCTGATTCAAGTTTTGATCAACATTGTGGACAATGCCATCAAATATACCCCGCCTGGCTCACAAATTGATATCGGGTGGTGGCGGCAGGGGAAATTTATTTCTATTTTTGTGGCGGATAATGGGCCTGGCATTTCGGACCAGGCCAAGCCCCATATATTTGATATGTTTTACAGCGCCTCCAACCGCATTGCGGATAGCCGCCGCAGCATGGGTTTGGGGCTGGCCCTGTGCAAGTCCATCATCAATGCGCACGGCGGGGAAATTGCGGTGACGGACAATGTGCCGCATGGCTCGGTTTTTACATTTTCCGTACCAGCCGGGGAGGTAGAATTGCATGAATAAACCGTTGATATTAGTGGTTGAGGACGACACGCCCGTCCGCAACCTGATCACCACCACGCTAAAAGCCCATGATTACCGCTTCCTGACTGCGGCGAACGGAGAGTCTGCTGTTTTGGAGGCCTCCTCCCATAACCCTGAAATCATTCTTTTGGACCTGGGCCTGCCGGATATGGACGGAGTGGAAGTCATTCATAAGGTCCGGTCCTGGTCCAATATGCCCATTATTGTGATCAGCGCCCGCAGTGAGGACACGGATAAGATTGAAGCGCTGGATGCCGGCGCGGATGACTATCTGACAAAGCCCTTCTCTGTGGAGGAACTGCTTGCCCGGCTGCGGGTTACGCAGCGGCGCCTGGCCGCGCTGCAGATTGGCGCCGTAAATGCAGACGCCGTTTTTACAAACGGGAAACTAAAGGTGGACTATGCCGCCGGCTGCGCGTTTCTGGATGGAGAGGAGCTCCACCTGACCCCAAGCGAGTATAAGCTGCTGTGCCTGCTTTGCAAAAATATGGGCAAGGTGCTGACCCATACCTTTATCACCCAGCAGCTCTGGGGAAGAAGCTGGGAAAATGACGTGGCTTCCCTGCGCGTCTTTATGGCGACGCTGCGCAAGAAGCTGGAGAAAGAGCCGGGATCTCCTCAATATATTCAGACGCATATTGGAGTCGGCTACCGGATGATGAAAGTGGAATAGCGGTGGATTGACCTTTTGGACAATGCCCGCGCGGAGAGGGCGGAGGAATGGGCGCTGTGGGAAGGAGGCCGCCCCTCAATAACCAAAAAAATTTGGGAAAACGGCGTTGGCGGGGAACAAGCCGCGGACAAAAAATCAGGCCTCCGGAATGCACTTCCGGAGGCCTGATTTTTCTCCATCTCCCAGACCGGCCTGGAAACTGGCCTGGGCCGGCTTCGCCGTCGGCGAGATTTGCGGATTCGTCCGGTACGTCCTTGGTCCGGGTCCGGGAACTTCTTGGGTAAGCCGTCCCGGAAGGATGCTCCGGCAAAGAGCCAAACGGCAATCGGAGGAAGCTTCCGCTGCTTTTCCCCCTTGGCTGGGCGGTTACTGCGCCCAGTCCCGGCAGCGCTCCACCGCCCGGTGCCAGCGGGAAAGCAGCGCGTTCCGGCGATTGGATTCCATGTCCGGCGAAAACGTGGTGTCGCACCGCCACAGGCGGGACAGCTCCTCCGTGGAAGACCAGACGCCGGCGGCCAGCCCAGCCAGATAGGCGGCCCCCAGGGCGGTGGTCTCCCGGATGGCGGGGCGGAGCACCGCCCGGTCCAGAATGTCCGCCTGGAACTGCATCAGGAATACATCCCGGCTGGCTCCGCCGTCCGCCTTCAGCCGGGTCAGCGGCACGCCGGTGTCCCCCTCCATGGCGTGGACCAGATCGGCCACCTGGTAGGCGATGGACTCCTGGGCGGCCCGGATGATGTGCTCCCGCCGGGTGCCCCGGGTGAGACCCACCAGAATGCCCCGGGCGTACATGTCCCAGTAGGGGGCGCCCAGGCCGGTGAAGGCGGGCACCAGATAGACCCCGCCGTTGTCCGGCACCTTCTGGGCGTAATACTCCGCGTCCCGGCTGTCGGGGAAGAAGCGCAGCTCATCCCGCAGCCACTGGATCACCGCCCCGCCCACAAAGACCGAGCCCTCCAGGGCGTACTGCACCCTGTCCCCCAGACCCACCGCGATGGTGGTGAGCAGGCCGTTGCCGCTGTCGCAGGGCTGCTCACCGGTATTCATCAGCAGGAAGCAGCCGGTGCCGTAGGTGTTTTTCGCGTCCCCGGGGGAGAAGCACCCCTGCCCGAACAGGGCGGCCTGCTGGTCCCCGGCCATGCCGGCGATGGGAATCCGGGCCCCCTGGATGTCGGTATAGCCGTAGATTTCGCTGGAGGAGCGGACCTGGGGCAGCATGGCCCGGGGGATGTCCAGGGCCTGGAGCAGGGTGTCGTCCCAGTCCAGCTTTCTGATGTCGTAGAGCATGGTGCGGGAGGCGTTGGTCACGTCGGTGACGTGGACCGCCCCGCCGGTGAGCTTCCACAGCAGCCAGCAGTCCACCGTGCCGAAGAGGATCTCCCCCCGCCGGGCCTTCTCCCTGGCCCCCTCCGTGTGGTCCAGAATCCACTTGATCTTGGTGGCGGAAAAATAGGCGTCGGGGATGAGGCCGGTGGTTCGCCGGATGTGGTCCCCCAGGCCGTGGGAGATCAGCCGGTCCACCATGCCGGCGGTCCGGCGGCACTGCCACACAATGGCGTTGTGGATGGGCCGGCCGGTCTCCCTGTCCCACAGGATGGTGGTCTCCCGCTGGTTGGTGATGCCGATGGCGGCGATTTCCGCCGGGTCCACGCCGGACTGGGCGATGACCTCCATCATCACCCCGTACTGGGAGGACCAGATCTCCATGGGGTCGTGCTCCACCCAGCCCTCCCGGGGATAGAACTGGGTAAATTCCTTCTGGGAGACGGCGATGATATTCTGCTCCCGGTCAAAGAGAATGGCCCGGGAGCTGGTGGTGCCCTGGTCCAGAGCCAGAATGTATTTGGCCATCATACTGCGCCCCTCTCTTCAGTTCCCCGGCACATGCTCCGGGTGGCCACAAAGTCCACTCCGGTGCCCATGACATTTTCCACAACTACCTGCCCCGCGCGGACGGGGGCGGTCAGGGTCACTTCGTCCAGCAGCGCCATGGCAGAAAAAATCGCGCTTTTTGGAATCGGACCGCTGGTTTTGACCGGGCAGCGGGGGTAGGCTCCCCCCGTGCAGCGGACGGTGGAGGTAACCACCCGGGTGGGGTGGGTCAGCTCCGCCCTGCCGTACGCCGCGCCCCGGGGACAGCGGTTGCCGGTGACGTCATAGTCCCGCTCCTCGTCTACCTTCAGACGGCAGCCCTGGGGACAGACGATGCAGATCAGTTCCTTCATTTGGACGCCACCTCCTCAATGGACACCGTCAGGGCGCCGCCGGCCCGGTCCAGCAGCTTGCGGGGCAGCAGGATGTGCTCCATTTCGCCGGGGGCCAGGCAGTCCCTGGAATAGGCGGCAATCCGGTTTCCGCCGGAGGTAACCGCGATGCGGCTGGGGCCGCACACCCGGTTCACCCGGAAAAACAGATCGCAGGCTGCTTCCACCCGCTCCGGCCGGATGCGCTGGGGGACGGTGTAGCTCACCCCGTCCCCGTTGACCACCTCCAGGGCGGAGCCGGGTTCCCCCGCCCCGTCCAGCACAAACCGGGCGGCGGCCTTTCCCGCCCGCTGGCTCTCGGCGGTGACGAAATCAACCAGGTCGTGGACGTGGGCCACGTTGCCGGAGGCAAACACGCCGGGCAGGGAGGTCTCCATATTCTCCCACACCACCGCCCCGTTGGTCCGGGGGTCGATGGCGATGCCCGCCTGCCGGGTCAGCTCGTTCTCCGGAATCAGGCCCACGGAGAGCAGCAGGGTGTCGCAGTCGAATACCATCTCGGTGCCGGGGATGGGCTGCCGCCGCGGGTCCACCTGGGACACCACCACCTGCTCCACCCGCTCCGTGCCCCGGATCTCGGTGACGGTGTGGGAGAGGTAGAGGGGGATGTCATAGTCCTGGAGGCACTGGACAATGTTCCGGTTCAGGCCGCCGGAATAGGGCATGACCTCCACGCAGGCCAGGACCTTGGCCCCCTCCAGAGTCATCCGCCGGGCCATGATGAGGCCGATGTCCCCGCTGCCCAGGATGACCACCCGCCTGCCGGGGAGCCAGCCTTCCATATTCACATACCGCTGGGCGGCCCCGGCGGTGAAAATGCCGGCAGGCCGGGTGCCGGGAATGGCGATGGCCCCCCGGGTGCGCTCCCGGCAGCCCATGGCCAGCAGGATGCTTTTGACCGCCTCCACGCGGTAGCCGGTGTCCTTGCCCACCATGTGGACCTGCCGGTCGGGCGTAACCTCCAGCACCATGGTGTCCAGCCGCACCTCCACTCCGGTGTCCCGGAGCATCCGGATAAACCGCCCGGCGTATTCCGGGCCGGTGAGCTCCTCCTTGAAATAGTGCAGGCCAAAGCCGTTGTGGATGCACTGGTTGAGAATCCCCCCCCAGCTCCCGGTCCCGCTCCACGATGAGAATGCGGCGCAGGCCCGCCTCCCAGGCGGCGCAGGCCCCGGCCAGGCCGGCCGGGCCGCCGCCGATCACAATGAGATCGTACATCAGCGCGCCCCTCCCTTCGTCTCACAGGCCAGCAGCCAGGAGCCGGCCTTGTCCTGGGGAATGTCCCCCGGTGACCGCCCCTGCTCCCGGGCCAGCAGCTCCAGCACCCGGGGGCCGCAGAAGCCACCCTGACAGCGGCCCAGCCCCGCGCCCGCCCGGCGCTTCACCCCGTCGATGGAGCGGGGGGGAATGGGACCGGCCAGGGCGTCCAGAATCTCTCCCTCAGTGACGGTTTCGCACCGGCAGATGACCCGACCATAGGCCGGGCGCTCCGCCGCCAGTCTGGCCTTCTCCTCCGGCGGCAGCTCCCGGAAGCGGACCCGCTTCCGGCTGGCGGTGAAATCCGCCTTCCGCTCCAGGGCCAGTCCGCTTTTGGCCAGCAGCTCCGCGGCATACTCCCCGATGGCGGGGGCGGCGGACAGGCCGGGAGAGCAGATCCCCGCCAGGTCCAGGAAGCGGGGCGCGGCCTCCGAGATAACAAAGTCGCCGGTGTCGGCCACCGCCCGCACCCCGGCAAAATTGCGGATGGAGGCGCGGAAGTCCACCGACGGCACGGAGCGCAGCGCGGTCTGGCGCACATAGGCCAGTCCGGAGGCGGTGGTGGAGGTGTCGTCCCCCGCCACCGGCTCGGAGTTGGGGCCCACAATCAGGTTGCCGTGGACGGTGGGAGCCACCAGCACCCCCTTGCCGTGCTCGTTGGGACACTGGAAGATCACCCGGCCCACCCGGCCTCCCTCGCTTTTGTCCAGCAGGAAGTACTGGCCCCGGGAGGGGTGGATGGCAAAGGAGGGAGGGGCGGCCATCTCATGGACGGCCTGGGCGTCCAGCCCGGCGGCGTTGACCACGTACCGGGCCTCCAGAACCCCCCGGTTGGTCTCTACCTGCCAGCCGTTCTCCGTGGGGGAGAGACCGGTGACGGCGGTCTCCAAATGGAGGACCGCGCCGTTGCGCACCGCCGTCTCCGCCAGGGCCAGACAGTACCGCCACCGCGCCGGCGCCCAGAGCCCCGGTTACATCCTCCTTGTCGGTAATGAGCCCGCCGGCGATGATGGGCCGGCCGGTGGTGCGGCAGAGCTGGCGGATGATCTTGGGCATCAGCCCCGGCAGCACTTCCACCAGGTCGGCGCTCTCCTGGGAGAAATGGCGCTCCACATTTTTCAAGGCCACGGAGTCCAGCAGGAAGATGCGCTGAATGGCCACCAGTCCCAGCTCCCGGGCCCGGCGGGTGAGGGCGGGCTTGGTGGAGATCACCCCGTCGGCGGCGGTGCTCCGGGCGATGAAGTCGGCGGAGATTTCCCGGGGAGACAGGCCCTCAATCAGGTCCAGGTGGACAAACACCCGCTTGCCCGCCTCCCGTACCCGGGCCACCGTGTCCCGAATGGTGAGAATATCCCCATAGAGGAGAAAGAGAACCGATACGTCGCTGTCCAGGGCCTGGGCCAGACCGTCCGGGTCCTTCACCGCCGCGATCACCGGCCCGATGTCCAGAAGCTCCAAAAGCTGATGGGTGTCCATACTGTGTCCCTCCAAGATGCAAACCAGCGGCCCGGCGCAAAGAAAAAGCGCAAAGCGGCCTGAACCACTCTGCGCATCTCACACTCTCTGCACCGGTGTATCTTTATCATAGCAGGGCGGGATGGGAAATGCAAGCCCCGTGTGATGTCAAAAAACAGGATGCTTTCTTGTGCGTGTTCCACAAAAGGGAAAAAAGAGACTTGACATGGATTTGTGAACCTGTTATTTTAAATTCAGCAAGGAAAAGTAAATGATTGTGCGCATTGAGAAGAGAGAAGCGCGGCTGTCCGGTTTGACAGCCGCGCTTTTTGCGCAGTTGGGGAGGTGACGCCTGTCGTTTTATGAGAGAGACAGCAGATGGGAAAGGACAGATCGTCCATTGGCTTGAGACCGAATTAGAAAGGGATGTTTGTTCGTGAAGAGAGGGAAAAAATTAAAACATTTCCTGGTGATTTCGCTGGCGCTGATTCTCATCGGGAATATTGGCGCGTTTATCTTGCAGACCAATTTCTTTTCCGTCCGTGTGGAGGATATCTATCTTCCAACCAATGATCAGCAGACGCTTCACGCGCTTGCCTATATTCCGGAATCCGCCAGCGCGGAAAATCCCGCTCCCGTCGTAATCGTATGTCACGGCTGGAGCGACTCCGCTGAAAAAATGGATGCCTCCTGCATTGAGCTCTCCCGCAGGGGAATTGTCGTGCTTTCCATGGACGCCTATGGCCACGGAATGTCCAGCAATACGGCCGGACTGATGCCGCAGACGGAGATTGACGGCCTCGGTATGGTCTCCCTCGTCGATTACTGCGCCAGCGGGATTATGAACTATATCGACACAGAGCGCATTGGATTGATGGGATATTCCATGGGCGACTCCGCCCTCGGCGGGGCCATGGTACACTATGGCAATCTCTATACAGAGGCCTATGAGCTGGCCCAAGCCCCCGATTCCGAGGGCGGCACCGCAGTGACGGAAGCGGAGCAGGCATACTGCGATTCCCTGTATCCGGTGAACGCAATTTTGGCCACTTCCAACCTGGATGTTACCGTCACCCGCTGCTTTGACACCCTGCACATCAATTTCGGCGCCAGCAAGGGTACGCTGGAAGAAAAAACAGCGGAAAATCTGGAGGCCGAGAAGGTGGGACGCCCGGAGGGGAATGACATCGTGCACTTCCAGACGGCGCTCAGCCTGTTAAAGACGATTGACCCGGACGCCACGAATGTGGAGGCCAATACCTATTACGGGAACCGCGAGGACGGGACCCTCCGCGTATTCTATGAGACCACCTCCACCCCCTGGCCATCCTGCTGCCCAACTATACTGCCAAAGTCATCGAATACTGGACCTACGTCTGGGATATCGCCGACCCCCTGGGGCCGTCAAATCAAATCTATCTGGTGAAGGAATTCTTTAATCTGGCCGCGCTGGTGGGGCTGCTGCTGCTCATCGTGCCTCTGGGGGAGCTCTTCCTGTCCGTGCCCTGCTTTGCCGGCCTGCGCGGTACGGAGGGACCCAAGGCGCCCGCTGTCACAGGAAAACGCAAGACCATTTTCTGGGGCGGCATCGTCCTGAATGCGGCGATCTCGTATATTGCTGTCCTCATTACCATCAAACTCTATTTGACAGATTCCTATGCGGCGCTGTTCCCCAACAGCATGCTGGGCGGCTCCCACACCTTCAGCGCGACCGGAGTTTCCGTAATCTGGTTCTGGATGCTGCTCAACACCATTTGGCTGATCATCTGGTTTATGATCAACTATCGCCGTGACAAGGCGGCCGGCATCTGTACGCCGGACATGCTGGGCCACAGGATCAGCGGGAAGGCCCTGCTGCAAACCATTGCGTTTGCCGCCTGCGTTCTGGGTGCGGTTTACGCGGTGGTCTGGTTCTTCAAGTGGGCGTTTAACACGGATTTCCGCTTCTGGGCGGTCGCCTTCAAGACCTTCAACGTCGGCAAGCTGTGGACCTGGCTCATCTATTTCCCGCTGTTCTTCGTGTTCTATTTCGTCTATTCCCTGTTCGTCAATGGGAGCCTGCGGGTGGAGGGCATGAGTGAGAAGAAAAACCTCCTCCTGGCGGGCATCGGCAATGCCGCCGGGGCGCTGATTGCCGTGATCCTCCAATATGGCTGTGTCATTGCTACCGGCCATGTGTTCTATAATAACGCGGACTGGATCAGCATCTATTGGATTGGACTGTGCATCTGGCAGCTGTTCCTGGCCCCGTATTACCTGCGGCATTTCTACAAATTAACCGGCAAGAACTGGGCCGGCCCGCTGGTCATTGCCAGCCTTTATACCATGTGCGCCGTTGCCAATACCGTGATTGCCAACACCTGGTTCTAAGCCGCGCCCGGAGTGTTCCCGTCGCGCGCCGCGGGGGAAAGGGAAGGGAAAGCGCCGGACAGAAAACTGCCGAATAACAGGGAATCAGAGAACATTTTTACCGGAAAACCGGGGGGTTCGTAAAAGCGAACCCCCCGGTTTTCTATTTTGGCGGGACTACGGCCTGCACAAACGGGTGCCGGCGGGATACAATGGGGACAACGTCCCCGGAGAAATCCGGGAGAAGGGAGGAGTCAAAATGGGGAAGCGCATGAAGCGGACGATATCCTGGCTGCTGGTCCTGTCTCTTGTGAGCGCGCTGCTGTCCCCTGCGGCGGCAGGGGCGCAGACCGGTGCCCAGACTGCGTCCGCGACGGAGACCGCCGCCCAGACCGAGTCTGGGGCGGAACCCGTCAACCAGGCTGACCCCGCACCGGAGACGATGCCGACGCCGGAGACCACCCCGACGGCGGAGACCACCCCGGCGCCGGAGACCACCCCGACGCCGGAGACGACGCCTGCGCCGGAGACCACCCCGACGCCGGAGACCACCCCGACGCCGGAGACGACGCCGACGCCGGAGACCACCCCGACGCAGGAGACCACCCCGGTACCGGAGGCCACCCCGGCGCAGGAGCTGATTACGCTGACCGGGACGGAGAACGGTGACGCCACGCTTACCGTGGTGGGCCCCGGAGGAAATGACGTGGGCACGGCGGGAGAGACGGTGATCCACCCTCTGTCCCGCTTCCAGGCGACGGGGACGTTTAAGAGCACCCAAATCTGGATGCAGAACGAGGACAACTCCATCATATACTTCGGAGGCCTGGATGACGCCGGCCTGAGCGGGATGCTCTGCAAGGCGAACTTGTTTTCCAGGCTGGTGGACGGGCAGCAGTACACCTTCCTCCTTGGGGAGGGCATCACCAGCGTGGAGGCCACGCTGACCGTCACCTACCAGTCCGCCATCCCCTCCCAGGGGCTGGGGGTCCAAAACTTCACCGCCGCGGCCAGCGACAGCGGCAACCTGATGGTGGAGCTGAGCTGGGACCACCCCGCCGCCATCCCCAACGGGGACAGCACCTGGACCTATACGCTCTATGCCAACGCCGCCGGATCCTCCAGCTCGGTCAGACTGTACCAGCGGGATGAGTCCGGCAACGTGACTTCCGGCAATAATCTCTATGTCACAGGCCAGACCTCCGCCACCGTGGCGGCGGACCCCGGCCTGGGACCGGTGACCTTTGTGCTTGCGGTCAGCCCCGGCAACATGACGGCCTACTCCGTGCGGACCAGCACGGCGGGGCCGGACCCCTCCGGCTTCACGGAGGACGTGGCGCCCACGGTGTCCGATGTCACCGGCCGCCTCGACGGCATGACCTATACGGCGTCGGCCGAGGTGACCGACAGCTGGGGCACCCCCTCCCACGCGGTGTTCACCGTCCAGCGGAACGATGGAGGCAGCTACACGGACACCACCGTCACCGGCACGGCCTATGTGAACAGCGCCTCCTTCAACGGCAGCGCCGCCACCAACACCGTGAAGCTGGCCCTGTCAGACCTTGGCGCGGGCACCTACCGCCTGAAGGCGGTGGGCTATGACACCTGCGGCAACCCCGCCGTGGAGCCGGCCTACGGCCAGGACTTCACCCTGGAGGGCACCGAGTATCCCCTCCTCACCGGCCTGACGGCCAGCGGCTCGGCCACCGGCGTGACGGTGGACGCCTCCAACCTGGCCTTCACCGACGCGGCCATCGAGCAGATCTGGGAACAGGTGCAGACGCTGAGCCTGGACAACTATCCCGGCCGCCCCGCGGACATGGAGACGCTGCGCACCGCCCTGGCCGGCCTGCTCCGGACGGCGCAGGTGTCCTACACCCTGCGCTACTATGTGGGCAGCAGCCAGAAAAACGCCTATCAGTCGGTCTCGGCGGAGGGCGCCGCGGAGCCGTGGGACTACACCTTCCCGGTGGGGATGACCTTCCGCGGCACCCCCCGGCTGTCCGGGAACCTGGCCAACGACAGCATCCGGCCGGGCGGACAGTACACCTTTGATGTCTCCCTGAACTTCAGCGGCATCGACGGCTATAACAACAGTACCACCAACGGGTGGGTCAGAGAAATCGACCTGAAAAGCTGGTGCGTTTCCGCGCCGGTCACGGCCGGAATGAGCGGGGACACCGCCGCGCCCACAGCGGGCGAAATCCAGCTTGTGGCTCCCGTGGCGGACGGCGTGTTCGACAGCGGCTCCTCCTTCTCCGTCACCGCCTCCGACGACGTGCTGCTCCAGGGCGGCCAGTTCTCCTGGAGGAAGAGCGGCGCCGCCCAGTGGAGTACCGGCGGCAGCCCCAACGCCGCCGCGGCGGAGGGGGGCGGCGTGACCTTCACCGTGGGCTTTTCCGCCCTGTTCGGCAGCAGCGCTCTGAGCCGGGGCAGCTATGAAATCCGCTTCCTGGGAATGGACTGGTCCGGCAAGACCGTGGAACAGGCCCAGACCTTTACATACGGGACGCTGGACGCCCCCGCCAACCTCAGCGTGACCGTTTCCGAGAACGAGGCCACCCTCACCTGGGACGGGGTGCCGGGCGCGGCCGGCTACCGGGTGTATGTCAACGGCACGGCGGAGAAAACAGAGGTCACCGGCACCTCCTACCTCTATTATATGGAGCCGTGCAGCGCAGACACCCCCGAGTACCAGAAGAAGCAGTACACCTTCGCCGTGGCGGCGCTGACCTCCACCGGCGGACTGGGGGAGCAGGCCGTCTACGGCCAGCCCGTCACCGCACAGCCCGACGTCACCCCTCCCGATGTCACCGGGGTGACGGGGGGATATGAGGAAGGCGCGTGCAGCTTTACCATCACCGGCACCGACAACGGCCGGGTGAGTCGGTACAGCTGGCAGCTCCTGCCCGCCGAAGGGGCGGGGGACACCGTGCTGCTGGAGAGCGCCCGGGCCTCTGTCACACTCGCCAACCTTCACGGCGGGGCGACGGTCTACGAGTGGCTGGATACCAGAGACGTGCTCCAGAACAAAAAATGGGTCTCCGGCGGGCTCACCTCCACCTATGCCCAGCGCAGCTTCCCCGAGGACGGCCCGGACCCGGCCTACTTTACCCTTAACGAGGACGGCGAAACCTACACCATCCAGGACGGCGGCTACCGCCTGCGGGTGGTTGTGTTCGACACCGCGGGGAACATGTCCCAGGCCTATGACTACCCCTTTGAGGTGGCCAACGTGGGCCCGGTCCTGCCGGACAACTTCACCCACAGCGCCCAGGTGACGCTGGGCGGCAGCGGCAGCAACGTCACCTACCGCTGGGAGAACCCCCCGGACAGCCCCGGCATCCGCCTGTGGTGTCCCAGAAGCGAAAACGGCTATGACACCGCGGCCGAGCGGGACGAGATGGCGGAGCAACTGCGGGAGAGCGGGGACCTCAGCCCCCTGCCCGACGCCCCGGGGTTCACCGGCAGCTATACCATCCAGGACGTTCCCGCGGAGGACGGAAACAGCTTTGCGGCCTACGGCACCCTGGCGGGGGGGAAATACTACCTCTATGTGATTACCGCCTACAATGCCTACGGCTCCATCGGCACCTTCCAGGTGGGCACCTTCGACACCTGCTATGAAGGGGAAAGCCTCACCGCCGCCGCCGTCACCTACGGCGGCGAGGACATTCGGACCACCGGCGGCAGCGAGCTGGAGCAGGGCCAGACCCTCTCGGTTACCGTCACCGCCGACTTTATCCGGGGCGGCAGCGCCGTCCTCTGCCGGACCTTCAACGGCAGCGAGGTGCGGCTCACAAACGCCGTCAGCTTCACCCAGCAGGAGGACGGCAGCTACGCCGCCGCCCTGACCTACAAGGTGCCCGCCGGGGACTTCAAGTGGAGCGGCCCCCAGACGGTCTATGTCCGGCTCCAGGACAGCAGCTACCAGTGGATTCGCACCGGGGAGCTGCCCGTCAACCTGAAGGTCATACCGGACGAGGAGAAGCCGGAGCTGAAAAGCGTCTCTCCCGCCCCCGGCGCGGGCATTCAGGGCAGCGCCTTTGCCTTTACCCTCAACGCCAGCGACAACTCCGGCGTCATCCCCGGGGCGAGGGTGTGGCAGAGCCCCTATACCGGCGAGGAGAGCTGGAGCGAGCTCACCGAGGGCGTGTCCTGGAACGGCAGCGTACTGACCCTGGACACCACCGCCCTCACCGCCGACGCCACCGGCAACCTCAAGCTGAGATTTGCCGTCACCGATGGGGCGGGCAATATGAGCGAGTCCATCTCCGGCGGCTATGCCCTGGCCAACCGCCCCATCGCCGCCCCCACCGGCCTGAGCGTCACAGCGGGGGAGCGGCAGATCACCCTGACCTGGAATCCCGTGCAGCGGCTGGACGCGGCGGGCTACCGCATCTTCCGCGCCGTGGACAACGGGAGCTATGTACAGGTGGCGGAGATCAGCAAGAGCGCCGGCAATACCTACACAGACAATGACAACGGCGGCTATCTGGACCCCACCCGGGCTTACAGCTACAAGGTGGCGGCCTACTCCGACGCCAATGCGGAGGGGGAGCAGAGCGTCGCCACCGGCTGGCTCCACCCCCTGGAGCAGACAAACGCCCCCACCATCCTCTCCCTGGAGCCCTGGCAGGGCTCGGCCTTCCGCAGCCCGGTGACCGTTACCGCCAGGGTGGAGGACGCAATCGCCGTGAAGGAGGCCAGGCTGGAGTATGCCTACCTGGGCGAGAGCTCCCTGGCGGAGCCGGGCAGCGGCACCGTCTGGCAGACCATCCACGCCTTCACCGCGGAGGAGCTGGCCGCCGCCCAAAGCGGCACCACCTATACCCTCTCGGCCCAGTGGGCGCTGGACGCGGCCACCCAGACCGAGGGCTGGTTCGCCCTCCGGATCACCGCCCGCAACAACGGCGACAAGACGGCGGTGTCCACGGTGAAGTGCCGCTATGACAACCAGGCCCCCGACCCGGTCACCGGCCTTTCGGCCGCGGACGAGGGCAGCGGCGGGGCCATCCGGCTGAACTTCACCGCCAGCGCCTCCCCCGACGTGCAGAAGTATACCGTCTACCGGGGGGAGAGCGGCGACTTTGCGGCGGCCCAGGCCGCCGGAGCCATCGGCGAGACCGCCGCCGGGGCCTATCGGGACAGCACCTGCGCCAAGGGCGTGACCTACTTCTACTGGGTCACCGCCGTGGACCGGGCGGGCAACGAGTCCGAGCCCGCCGGCCCCGTGTCGGCCAGCGCCGGGGCGGTGTGCGACGTGTCCATTGTGCAGCCGCCGGTGAGCCGGGACGGCGTCCTCACCGTGGGACGCTCCAGCACCATCGCGGTGACCCTCCGCAACGCCGGCCCCGCCCGGGCGGGAGGCACCCTGACCCTGACCGCCGACTACGGCGCCGGGGCGGAGACTGTGGGCAGCGTCACCTTCGGCGCGGACGCGGCGGATACCTACGCCCTGCTGCGGGCGGGGGAGACCCGGGAGGTCCTCTTCCCCTTCACCGTGGCCGAGGGGGAGAGCGTCACCCTCTCCGCCGCCTTTGTCAGCGATGAGAGCGCCGAGGACACCGAGCCCGGGAACAACGCCCTGGGTACCGAACCCCTGCCCCTCAACCACGCCCCCACCGCAGTGTGGAACCTCACCGGGGACGCCCTGACCTGCGCCTCCGGCGAGACGGCGGACTTCACCGCCCAGGGGAGCTCCGATCCCGACGGGGACGAGCTCGCCTTCACCTGGGAGATCGGCGGCGAGACCAAGGCCGGTGCGGACGCCGCCCACCGGTTTATGACCCCCGGCAGCTACCCGGTCACCCTCACCGTCACCGACGGGAAGGGCGTGTCCACCATCCTCACCGGCGCCGTCACCGTCACCGACAACCGCCCCGACCTGTACGTGGCCTCCGTCACCGTGGAGCGCAGGGGCCAGGAGGAGGAGGACTATACCCAGGTGACCGACGGCAACTCCATTCAGGAGGGCGACGCCGTCCGGGTCACCGCCGTCATCGGCAACGAGGGCGCCGGCCCGGTGCCTTCGGACATGTCCTTCCTCACCAGCCTGGTGCGCAACGGCACCTCCCTGGGCTACCAGACCCTCACCGGCCTGGAGGCGGGGGAGACCAAGACCGTCACCTTCCACTACACCGCGGACAAGGGCGCCCAGGTGCTCAAGGTGGTGACCAACGACATTCTGCAGGTCATCTCCGAGCCGGACATGACCAACAACGTCCTCACCGTGCAGTACAACGCCGAACAGGTGCAGTTTGCCGACATCGCCGTTTCCGGCCTGACGTGGAGCAATCTGAACAACCCCGATCACCCCACCGCCTTCACCACCCAGGACCAGGTGATCTGGTCCGCCGCGGTGGAAAATAAAGGCGACGCCGACGCCACCTTCACCCTGACCCTCTACGTGGACGGCCAGGTGGCCGCCCAGCGGCAGGTGTTCCGGGCTGTGGGGGGCGGCGGCACGGAGTCCTTCTCCATCACCCCCACGGCGGGGGAGCACACCGTCACCCTCACCGCCGGCGGCGAGCTGATGGACAGCGACGAGACCAACAACAGCGTCACCGCCCAGACCGATGCCTTTACCGTGGCGGTGCCGGAGCTCACCCTGAGCGAAATCGTCATCGAGCCCGCCGACACCGCCGACCCGGTGCAGGGCTCCACCCTGCGCTTCACCGCCCGGGTGAGCAGCACGGTCAACATCACCGTGCCCTTCTCCGTTACCTTCCAGGTGGACGGCAAGCCCCTGAAAACCGTGCAGCTGGACCGGGCCCCGGGGAGCAATACGGTACTCCAGGCCAGCCAGCCTGTGGAGGTCTTTGCCGAGTGGGTGGTGGCCGACGGCAGCCATACCGTCACCGTTACCGCCGACCCGGACCGGGCCGTGGCGGAAGAGCCGGTGGTCCGGACCGCCCGCACCCTGGATTTGACCGTGCGCAAGCCGGATCTGTGGCTGTCCGACGTGTACAACGCTCCGGCGGACACCCTGGACTTCGGCGGCGAGGCCAAGTTTACCGTCCGGGTGTCCAACCGCTCCACCGCCACCCTCTTTGACAAGTACGCCCTGGTGGTCTCCGCCGCCCGGTGGGCGGACAGCGACACCGAGCCGGGGGAGGACGCCTATGAGGAGACCTCCCGCACCCAGTACAACGGCATCCAGGGCAACTCCACCTCCATCCAGATCCTGTCCTTCCGGCCCAAAACCTCCGGCAAGTACAGCGTCCGGGTGAGTCTGGAGCCGGTGGGCAACGCCGACTTTGACACCACCTACTACCAGCCCTATACCTTTATCTATACCGTAAAGAACGGCATGACCCTCACCGTCAGCCCCAACAAGGACGGCGAGAGCAACGACTTTGGGGCCAACATGTTCCTGGCCAGCCAGACCACCATCCCGGTGAAGGCCAGCGCGAAGATGGCCGACGGGACCAAGCTCACCGCCACGGACGGCCTGACCATCACCGCCTCCATCCTGGGCACCGACAGACAGGTGACCCTGGCGGACGACGGGGAGGGGAACTTCTCCGCGGAGCTTCCCGTTTCCGGTCTGGACACCCAGAATTACACCCTCCGCTTTGACGGGGTGTACGGCGGCTACTCCGCCTTCTACGAGACCCAGATCCTCTTTGTCCAGGATGTGCGGGGTGCCCTGGAGGTATCCGACAACACCACCACCGTGCGGGAAGTGGACAGCGATAAGCCCGGCCTGCAGGTGGCGGCGGGAACGCCGGTCACCATCACCGGTACCCTGACGATGGGGGACGGCAAGCCCTACACCGACACCATCGTGCTGGAGCTGGACCTGCTGCCCGGCTATTGGGAGCAGCCCGACGGCACCATTGTGGAAGGCGACGCCGGGAGCATCACCACCTGGTACCGGGGCCAGAAGATCCTGTTCATCGACCAGGAGACCGCCGAAGAGCGGGCGGACATGACCTACGACGCCGAAACCGGCACCTTTACCTACACCTTCACCCCCCAGGCCAAGGAGAGCGGCAAGTGGGAGGTGCGGGCCTACGCCTACGACCAGATTCTGGGCACCGACATCACCGCCACCGCCTTCACCGCCTACGGCATGGAGCCCTCCCCCCGGGAGACCGTGGTCACCATGACCAGGGGAAGCAGCCTCAGCGCCGAGCTGAAGCTCCACAACGCCGCCTGGGACGGGAGCTTCGGCAAGCTGGCAAATGTGCAGGTGACCCTGACGCCCAAGGAGACCTATTCCGGCGTCACCGTGGTCCTGGACCAGGACGGGCTTGGCCAGAGCCTGCCCGTGGGCAAAGACGCCCTGTCCATCCCGGTGAGCATCACCACCGACGCCGGCGCCCCGGACTACGCGGAGTACACCGTGACCTTCTCCGCCGTCTCCGACGACGGGGACAGCGGAAGCGTCTCCGTCTCCGCCCAGGCGGTGCTGAAGCTCTATCTCCGCCCGGCCACCGCCGCGCCCAAGGCCAATCCGGGCAGCGTGGCGGTCTCCGCCAACCCTGGGGACACCATTACCCGCACCGTCACCGTGAAGAACAACGGCATGGGGGACTGGACGGGCCTCACCATTGAGCAGCCCGGCCTGAGCTTCATCCGGGCGGACAACCTGTCCGCGACCGCCCTCGGTCAGTGGGAGAGCCTCACCTTCGACCTCATCTTCGCCCCCCTCCCCTCCACCCAGCTGGGCCGGTATCAGGACAAGGTGGTGCTGAAAAACGAGGCGGGGGACGTCACCTGCACCATCCCCGTGGCCCTGGAGGTCAACGCCCTGGACACCGGCACCGTCACCTTCCAGGTGACCAGCGACCTGGGGGAGCCGGTGCAAAACGCCCAGATCAAGCTCTACGGCAAGGACCCCCAGCTCCAGATTGTCAACGGCGTGGAGACCGAGTACTACCTGAACTACTCCGCCGCCACCGACGAAAACGGCCTGGCCGTGCTGGAGAACAAGCCGGCGGGAGCCTACGACTACGTCATCACCGCCCAGGGCATGGAGACCTATGAGGGGGTGCTGGAGCTGATGCCCGGCCTCAGCGGCCAGGCGGAGGCGGTCACCCTCACCACTCTGCCGGTGCAGATTACCTGGACGGTCACCGAGACCACCATCGTGGACCAGTACGACATCAAGCTGAACATCGACATGGGGGTTCACATTCCCACGCCCAGGCTGGGGAGCACCACCCCCTGGTTCACCATTCCCAAGCAGGTGGACAATCCCATCACCCTCACCACCAACATCGTCAACAACTCCCTGGTGGACGTGTACGACGTCACCGCCCAAATCGACTACAACGGCGAAAATCCCGGCATCTCGGTGCTGGGCGGCGGCTACATCGGCACCATCCCCGCCATGAGCTACAAGACGGTGCAGATTGTGGTCAGTGAGGGATACTATGACCTGGCCAGCCGGCCCTCCGCCCAGGCGGCCCTGCAGGTCACGGGCAGCTACCTGTCCTACGACGCCGACGGCCTGCCCGAGCTGCCGCCCAAGACCCTGGCCCTGAAGGTGGGGATCTACAACCCCGGCACCTCCAAGGTCAGCGTGGACACCGTGCTCTCCAACGACCTGGTGGAGAAGCTGGAGCTGAACCTGCCCGAGGACGTGGACGTCAGCGAGCTGGAGTACCTGCTCCTCTGGGACGGCGAGCTGGGGACCCAGAAGCCGGAGCAGTCCGGCGGCAGCGTCATGGAGCTGGTGAAGATGGAGCTGTCCCAGACCGCCTCCCTGGAGCGCCAGGCCTTTGACGCCACCCTCACCGTCACCAACAACTACACCGGAAACACCACCCTCCAGGGCCTCACCGCCAATGTGGTGGTGGAGCGGGTGGAGGAGGACGGCACCGTCACCGACGCCACCGCCCTCATGTACATCCTGCCCCAGCGCACCGCCCCCTCCATCCTCCACCCCGGCGAGACGGCCACCCTCACCTGGAAGCTGATTCCCGGGGAGGGCATGGGCGGCACGGACGGCATCACCTATCAGGTGCGGGCCGACGTGGGCTACACGGTGGTCATCCCCGGCGAGGACGGGGCCCCCGACACCTCCAAGCCGGTGCAGACCTCCACCCAGGCGGTGGAAATCACCGTCAAGCCCCAGCCCTCCCTCACCGTGGACTACTACCTGCCCCACAAGGTCTATCCCGGCGTGCCCTTCCACCTGGACGTGGTGGTGGAGAACAGCGGCTACGGCCCGGCGCAGAATGTGGTGCTGGACTCCTCCCAGCTGGAGATTGTGGAGAACAAGTCCGGCCTGGTGGGCACCTGGCAGATTGTGGGCACCTCCTTCGGCGGCAGCGACGGCAGCAGCTTCCGGGTGACCCTGGGGGACGTGCCGGCGGGGGAGATTGTCAGGGGCTACTACACCATCCGCTGGGACCTGCCCACCTCCGCCGGGGAGCTGGGGGAGGACGTGTACGGCGAGGTGCTCAACTTCACCGCCACCCTCACCCACCGGCCCTATCAGGGCGTGGAGCTCAACCCCCTCATCACCGCCGTCTACACCCATATTGTGGGCAAGGACGAGGTGAGCATAAAGGGCGAAAACGAGGAAACCCAGACCGTCAAGGTCATCATGGGGGACCACGGCCTGCCCGCCTTCTTCTGGAACGCCGAAACCAACGTGCGCGTGCCGCTGTATGTGCCCCGGGCGGTGAGCGACGGCACCCTGACCGGCGCCGCCTACACCTTCACCGCCCCTGAGAAGGCGGAGGAGCTGGACACCGAGAACGCCCGCCACGCCGTGCTGATGATCGGCGAGGTGGCGGCCATGACCGGCATCCCCGTCTCGGCGGTGTACCGCTACGACAACGCCGCCATGACCGGCACCCCGGTGCGGCTCTCCCAGGGCAACTACTGGAAGGACACCTATGAGAACGCCGAGGGGAAGGACACCGACTACCTGTACATCGTGGATGAGCTGCTGCTGGCGGACGGCCAGGTGCAGCCCCGATACTACAAGGTGGTCTACGGCAGCGGCGTGGAGCTGAAAGAGCCCGCCACCTCCCAGATCCTCTATGAGGAAGGGGAACGCACCGCTGTGCTGTACGAGACCGGGCGCAACCACGAGCTGGACGACGATCTGCCCGCCCAGCTGGCGGTGAAGGCCGTCAACAACAGCGAGAGTGAGGAGCAGGTCACCGTGTCCTTCTACGCGGCCCGCGCTGTGAACGGCGAAGCCCAGGAGTATGTGTACCTGGGCAGCGTCGGACCCCAGACCCTGGCCCCCGACGCCTCCGCCGACTTCACCTATACCTGGGGGCTGGACCTCATCAGCACCAACCGGCCCACCATCGCCGGCACCTACCGGGTGAAGATGACCACCTGGGGCGCCGACCTCAGCGCCCAGGAGGCGGCCAACGCCCCCGGCGTCACCGCCGACATCACCTTCAACGCCGCCCCCATCGCCGACGCCGGCGTGGACTTTACCGTGGACTACGGCCAGCCGGCGGTGTTCGACGGCACCCGGTCCTATGACCCCGACGGGGGTACCATTTCCCTGTATGTCTGGGACTTCGGCGACGGCCAGTCCGGCCTGGGCCCCACTCCCAGCCACACCTACCAGGCCTCCGGCTCCTACATCGCCACCCTCTACGTGATAGACGACAACGGCACGGAGAACACCATGGAGCAGAGCGCCTGGGCAGATGGGCGGCCCACCAATTCCAGCGCCGTCCACGACGTGATGGTGACGGTGGAGGAGACCCGCCCCGACCTGATTCTGGCGCCCACCGGCGGCCTGACCATCCCCAACGGCGCCGGCGGCGGCTTCAGCAAAGAGGAGCTGGTCACCCTTCACGCGGTCATCACCAATGACGAGGCCGCCCCCGTCACCGACAACTTCATCGCCACCCTGTATGTGGACAATGTCTATCAGGGCTATCAGCGGATCAACCTCTACGACGACGGGGGAGACGGCCGGCTGGAACAGGGCGAGACCGTGACGGTGGACTTCACCTACCCCATGCCCGACAGCTACTCCCACGTGGCCACGGTGAAGGTCAACGACGTGTCCCTGACCGTGGATGAAGCCGACCTGCGCAACAACCAGCGCAGCATCGTCATCCGGGGCAGCGCCGGCGTGAGCACCTTCCCCGACCTGGAACTCTCCAACGTGCGGGTGGACGGCGTCGCGGCCGACGGGGGCGTGGTGCGGCCGGAGGGCGGCGCGTTCCAGCTCCATGCCGGCCAGAGCCTCTCCATCACCGCCACGGTGAAGAATGTGGGCGACCTGGATGCCGAGTCCACCGCCGTCATCCTCTACGCCAACGGGGAGTACGCCGGCATGGCGGCCCTGGACGCCCTGGCGTCCGGCGGCAGCCAGAGCGTGACCATCCCCTACGTGCCGGAGCTCACCGGCAGCTATACCTTCACTCTCCTGGCCGACGGCCCCACCCCCAGGCTGGTGGAGTCGGACAAGACCAACAACGAGCTGACGGTCCAGACCGCGCTGGTCACAGTGGCCTATCCCGACCTGTCCGTCACCGGCCTGACCGCCGCGGCGCAGCAGGACGGCAGCTACCTCCTGACGGCCACGGTGGGGAACGACGGCGACGCCCCCTGCCCCGCCGGGCTGGAGGTGGCCTTCTACGCCGGCGGCCGCTATGTGGGCGCGGCCAAGACAGGCAGCGACCTTGCCGCCGGCAAAACAGCGCAGGTCTCCTTCACCTGGACGGATATCGCCGACGCCGACATTCTGGGCGCGGTGGTGAACCAGGGCGGCAGGATTCCGGAGCTCAACCAGCTGAACAACACCTTTACCCAGGAGGAGGGCGTGTCCATCACCGCCCCCGCCCGGCCCACCCTGGCGGTCACCGGCGTGACTGCCGGTGAGGCCCTCGCCTTCGGCCGGGAGGCCACCGCCGCCGTCACCCTCGAAAACACCGGCGCGGGGGATGCCGGAGCCTTTACCGTGTCCCTGTACCTCAACGGGGCGCTGGTGGGCAGCCAGGTGTGCGACGGCCTGGCGGCGGGAGAGAGCACCGAGCTCTCCGTCTCCTGGACGCCGGATCAGACCCCCACCGGGGCGATGACCCTCACCGCCGTGGCCGACAGCGCGTACCAGATCGTCATGGGCAGCCGGGACGGCGTGGTCCGGGAGACCGCCGTCACGGTGGGCAGAGGCATTCTGGTGGAGCTGGACCACCCCGGCACCCTGACCCAAAACCACCAGAACCTCCTGACAGCCCGGGTCATCGACTCCGAGACCGGCATGACCACCTACTCCGCGGCGCCCGGCGAACTGGAGGGCGAGGCGGCGGAGCAGTACGACTACACGGTGGAGGTGAACTTCTACCTGGACGATCAGCTTCTGGGCCAGGGGGAGTTTGACCGCTCCACCGGCGCCTACCGGCTGAACGCCGACCTGACCGGTGCGGACCTGGGCCAGAAGACCCTGAGAGCGGCGGCCGTCCTCACCGACGAAGCGGACGGGACCTTCACCGGCGAGGCCGCCCGGACCGTCACCCTGGCCGCCCCCGTGGGCATCACCCTGACGGCCTCTGAGACCGTCCTGGCGGCGGGGGACACCGTCACCCTCTCCGGCGCCACCCAGCACGTGAGCGACGGCGCGACGGTCACCCTGACCCTGGTGGGCAGCAGCGTCTATTCCTACACCACCCAGGTGCAGGACAGCGCCTACGAGCTGGAGCTGACCCTGCCCGCCAGCCTGGGCGGCGCTGTAACGGCCTCCGCCGCGGTGAGTGAAACCGGCGTCACCAAGACGGCCTCCCAGGCGCTGTCGGTCTACGGGGCCTATGTGAGCCTGCCCGCCAGGCTGACCCTCACCCAGGGCCAGGCCCGGCAGGTGAGCGGCCAGGCGGCCAACATCGGCTACACCGACCTGACAGGCGTCACCCTGAAGGCCGCCGAGGTGCCCGCCGGCTTCACCGTATACTTCCAGGGCACCGGCGGCGTGTATGAGATTCCCGGCAGCGCCGGCGTGACGGCCGCCAGCCTGGAGGGCACCGTCAACGCCATCTCCATCAACGGCGGCGAGCCGGAGTACGACGCTTTGCACTTCGCCCTGGAGATCCGGGCGGACGCCAGTGTGGAGCCCGGCGACTATGAACTGACCTTCACCCTCACCGGCACCACCGGCGCGCCCAACGCGGGCAGGAGCGTCACCCGCTCCGCAGCCGTAGCCGTCACGGTGACGGAGGCCCGGGCGGACCTGAGGCTGGACACCGGGGACGAGGAGAATCCCGGCACGGTGGTCCGGGCCATCCGTCCCGGCCAGACCGTGGCCGCTCTGGTGCGGCTCTGGAACGCCGGAGACGGCGACCTGACCGACATCCAGATTACCGCCCCCGACCTGCCCTGGGTGAACCTGGCCGTGGCCGGCCTGGGGGAGGGCGCCACCCTGGCGCCCTACCGGACCAGCGCCCAGCGCATGTCCATCCAGGTCATTGCCGCCCCCACGGAGAAGGTGGAGGCGGGAACCTACACCGGAGCGGTGGTCATCACCGCCATGAGCGGCGGCACGCCGGTGGAGCAGCGCGTCCCCGTGACCTTCCACGTCTCCGCCGCCCAGATCGGCACCGCCGTGCTGGAACTGTGGGACGAGGACAGCGTTCCCGTGCCTGCGGGGACCATGTTCTCCCTCTACGGCCCCGCCGAGGCGGAGACGCCCCAGCTCTACACCCAGACCATCACCGGCGAGTACGGCCGGGTGCAGCTGACCAACTACCCCGCCGGCACCTACACCCTCACCTTCCGGGCCGGCGGCTACGAGACGCTGGAGCAGAGCTTCACCCTCTATCCCACCATCGACCTGGAGCCCCAGCGCTTTACGGTAAAGCAGAAGATGTTTGAGCTGACCATGACCGCCGGCACGTCCTCGGACCTGCAGCTGGTGTCCGCCGCCAACAAGGCCTTCTACGACATCGCCTACCAGCTGACCACCCAGCCCACCAACCAGGCGGGCCTGGCCTTCAACTACCCCGCCGACGAGTTCGAGGCCTCCTACACCCTGAACCGGATTGCCAGCCGCATCTCGGTGCGCAACTCCTGCCTGGAGGCCACCGGCCAGCTGTATGAGACCCTGTACGACCTGACCTTCACCCTGGAGAGCGGCGAGGAGGAATACGCCGACCTCATCACCTTCCGGGGCGAAAACGGCTCCGTGTCCTCCCTCACGGTAGACGAGCTGGCGCCCGGAGCGCAGCTGGACCTGGTGTGGGAGGTGGCGGAGAGCGCCCTGTACGTCCGGGCGGGCGTGGCCGAGGCGGAGGGCAGTCCCAACACCTATACCCTGACCCTGCCGGAGGACTGCGGCCTGGTGTGGAACGGGGAAGCGGGCATGTTCCCCACCTGGAGCATGGAGAACGGCGGGCGGTACATCCTCACCGGCGTCAGCGCCGACGGCCGCACCGCCACGGTGCTGGCCAAGACCACCGCCGAAGGGACCACCGCCCCCGCCCCCGACGGCCGGGTGCCCCGGGTGCAGCTGGTGAACCAGAACGGCGAATACCTGGCCGGCGGCTGGTACCTGGACTTCACCCTGAAGGCCACCGGCATCCGCAGGGAGAGCGAAACGGTAAGCGTCAACGTCACCCGGACCATCCCCCTGCGGGTGAGCTACGTGTCCTCCGGCTACTACCTGGCCACCAACCTGGGCCAGACCGCCCTGGATGTGCGGCTGGAGGGGGCCTTCCCGGCCCTGTCCGGCGCGGGCTACAAGTACTTCAGCCAGGACTTCCTGACCTACGCCCAGGTGGGCACGGGGCAGACCGGCAGCGGCGACGGCTTCTCTCTGGGCTTCGCCCAAAGCGCCGCCTATGAGAAGGAGACCCAGATGCTGCAGGTGCGCTTCGACAACCCCTCCATGCTGGAGGAGATCGAAAACCTCACCTTCCAGGTGCTGGTCTCCGACCAGATGCCCGTGGAGGGCCAGCTGGCCCCGGGGGCCATGCTGAAAAACGAGGCCTTCATGGTCACCGCCAACCTGGACGGCGTGCCCAATGCAGTGAGCAACCCCGACGGCAGCATCACCATCCCCAAGATCGCCGCCGGCAAGGGCGTGGACCTGAACTTCCTGATGCTCCCCACGGTGGATTTGGTGGACTCCGCCATCATCGACACCTATGTGGAGGACGGCTTCCTGACCCAGGAGGAGGGCGACGCCGCCATGGCGTGGCTGGAGAGCCTGTCCGGCAGCTACTACGCCTGGCTCAGCTACTCCTTCACCCGGAACGGGGAGACCGTCACCGGCTACACCCCGGCGGTGGAGCAGAGCGCCCAGACCGCGGCCCAGGTGGTGTCCAGCTACGACATCCTGGCCGGGGAGGGCAACGCCTGGTACATCGACGCCGTATTCACCAACCTGGGCGGCTCCCCCGCCAAGGACGTGGTCCTGGAGACCCCGGTGCTGCCGGTGGTGGACGGGGTCCAGGTCCAGCTGCTGGCCGCCGTCTGGGTCCGGGAGGGGGAGGACTATCCCGACGATTGGGAGAGCCAGCCCTACGACGGCCAGCTGGCCGTGGGCCAGATCGGCGCCGGCGAGACCATTTACGCCCGCTACAAGCTGCTGGTGCTGGACAGCACCCGCGGCGGCGCGGCCATCGCCTTCAGCCAGGGGGACGCATCCCTCCAGCTGCTGGCCGGGAGCGATACCGACTACGACGCCTATCGGGAGCAGCTGCTGCGGGAGACCGCCCAGGCCTGGGGCGTCTCCGACGCCACCAACTACAAGACCATTACCATTCAGCAGCTCGGCGGGAACGCCATCGCCTCCAGAAAGCAGATCGAGGCCGTGACGCGGCTGCTCAAGCTGCTGAGCGCCGACCCCGAGGGGGACAACAACACCCTGCTGGCCAACATCATCGGCGATCCGGAGATCCCCCAGGCGCTGAAGGACCTGCTCAACGGCGCCAACCAGACCGGCGGCTACGGCATGGAAACCCTCTATGACGTGACCGTGGAGAAATACGGCTACAGCCTGGGCGACTACGACTACGCCATCGCCAGCCTGAACGACTGGGACAGCCGCATCGCCACCACGGACTTGGTCTCCGGCGTGCTGTCCATTGTCGCCTCCCTGGGCGTCAAGCTCAACGAGAGCTTCCGGGTGGCAAGACTGGCGGGCAAGGTGGGCCAGGAGCTGGCCGCGGCCCTGCGCAAGACCCTCTATCAGGAGACCATCGGCAGTGTCGCTGACTTCTGGAAGACCGTCAGCAGCGGCGAAGTCCTGAAAGTCCTCCGCAACTTCGTCTTTCTCTTCAAGCATCAGGAAAACTTCAAGGTGCTCAGCACCACCGGAACCAACCTGATTGCCAGGAGCAGCAGAGCAATCCAGTTTGATTCCAAGGTTCTGTACTGGGATTGGTGGAAGTCCGGCCAGCTCTACGGCGAATCCGGAGGGAAGGTATTTAATCTGTACGGCGTGACGCTTTCCAACGGCAAGACCCTCTCCACCGCCCTCAACGAGCGCCAGGCCGCGATATCGGGGGTAAACACCGCCATCAAGGACTATAAAGCCGCGGTGCAGAACCTGTCCGGCATTACGGCAACGACGAAGCTGGAGGAGATCGAGGCTCTGGAGAAAGCCGCCGTAGAGGCCTATGAAAATCTGCAGGCCAGCACCAAGACGCTGCAGTCCGCCTCGCTGGATATCAATGAGGTCCGCTCCATCGCCAAGGACTGCTACAACGCCGAAGAGGCCGCCGCCTTTGTCAGCCAGCTGGATACCCGGCTCAAAGAGGCGGACAAGATGGTCAAGCAGGTCATGGGCCAGGGGAACGGCTTCCAGACAGAGGTCGCGCTGTTCACCGCCAGCCTGAAGGAATACCAGATCATCGAAAAGGGCCGGAGCGATTTTGGGGCCCAGATTGGCCCCGCCAGCGGCATCATCAAAGAGTTCTACATGGCCAACAAAATCTGCCGCGAAGCCAGCGAAAAGGGCGACTGGGGCGCGCTGAGCACCCAGGTGGTGCAGTCCATGGGCAACACCGGCGTGGGGTATAACCCCATCTTCTCCATGATCCTCTCCATGGGCATCAACGCCATCAAGAGCGCGTACATCGACCCGATGATCGCCGCCCAAAACGAGAAGGTGTCCGAGGAGGCCTCCAAGGTCCTGCTGGACCTCTATCAGAACACCGCCACCTACATCCATCAAACCTACTACAAGGGCAGCTACACCATTGACGCCGCCGGCCTGGCCGGGAAGTATGCCGACATGATCACGGACATCAAGAGCTTCAGCTTCCAGGCCCTGACCGCCGAGGAGAAGGAGGGGTACGTCAAGCAGCTGACCGGGGAACTCACGGCCCTCATCGGCGACGATACCCTGAACAAAAAAATCAGCGGCAAGACCGACATTTACAGCGACCCCCTGTTCAACAAGGTGGCAAACTTCCTGCTGGGCAAGGCGGTGGAGCGAATCCTCCTGTACAGCCGGACCGACGCGGACGCCCTGGAGGTCCTCAGCTCCATGTCCAAGGACAGCACGGAGGAGCAGCTGTACCAGGCCCTGGCGGACAAGATGATCACCCTGCGTACCATCCGCGCGGCCAGGGAGAGCGCCGCCGCGTCCATGACAGCGGCCATCACAAAGACGGAGGCCATGCTGGGCAACAAGTGGAGCTCCAGCTACCCCGCCGGCGCCATGATCGACTATCTCAGCGGGCTGAACAGCTACATCCTCCGTGTGGACGACACGGGCCGCCGGGTTCTGTCCCTGACGCCCATCCAGGTCTACGGCCCCGGGGAGCGGAACGGCAAGGACGCGGTCACCAGCAGCACCCTCAGCTTCGACAGCCTGTCCAGGGCCATCATCCAGCAGAACAGCTCCCTGGACAGCCTCTACACAGCGGCCAACGACGCGGTCAAGTTCTATAACGAGAACCTCCTGTTCCGCTACGGACTGGTGGGCGTGGATGTGGCCAGCACGCTGGTAGGCGTCTACGGAAACACCCTGATGGGCGCCGTGGCCAGTCTGAGCTCCATTTCCGCGAGCGTGTGCTATGACATCTATTCCTTCAACTGGAACAGCGACCACCAGAAGGCCGCCGAGCAGGCCGCCGGCATCGCCCAGTCCAAGATGGTGGACACCGTGAAGGCGCTGACCCAGGCCCTGGACGGCGAGGCCGCCCTCCTGACCAGCACCGCCGGGCTGTTCGACATGCTGGCGGATTGGAACGGCAAAGACCCCGCCCTGCCGGTGAGCCTGCTGAGCTTCTCCGCCAGTGATGTGGAGACCGCCGCCGGCCAGAGCACCGGCACCGGCCAGCTCTACTTCGCCTTCCGCAACGACCACACGGCGGCGGTGGAGGTGCAGCCCAGCATCCAGGTCCTCACCGACCGGGGCATCATCCTCAACATCGATGCCGAGGCCATGTACCTCCCCGCCGGGGAATACGGCGAGCAGGTTGTGACCCTGCAGCTGCCCGACAGCTCCCTGGCCGACGCCGGCGGCTACACCGCCCTGCTGACCTGGAAGGTCAGTCAGGACACCAGCATGACCATCTCCGAGACCCAGGGGCCGGCCCTGGCCCACTTCTGGGTGGGCGACCGGGACGCGCTGGACGCCGTGCGCACCGGCAGCGGCTACCACACCGGCCTCATCGCCTCCGCCGAGGGGGACGGCAGCGCGGCCCTCACCGCCGCCGGGACCTACACCGTGACCGAGGGCACCCGGCAGCTGCGCTTTGCCCTGGGGGCCCTGCCCGCCAGCGGCGCCACCCTCACCGTCACCGGTCCCACGGAGGCGGCCGTCACCCAAAGCTATCTCAATGAAAACGACTACTGGATCATCCAAAATCCCGATGCCGGCACCTACACCGTCACCGCCGCCGCCCCGGCGGGCTACACCGGCCAGCTGCTGGTGGAGGTCATGGACTTCACACCGGACGGCGCGCAGGCGGACGCCTGGGTCCAGAGCGACACCCTGACCATCGGCAAGGACCTGCGGGGGGGCACCACCTCCGGCACGACGGAGCTGTTGGTCACCGAGACCGGCTTCGGCGGCCGGGACGCCGGCGAAATTACCTTCAGCCTCACCGATGCGGAGGGGAACCCCTGGAGCCAGAGCGGCCTCACCTGGGCCTTCCTGGGCCTGCCGGATGAGAGCACCGCGGGCACCGATGATCCCCAGCTTGCCCCCGCCGGCGGCACCCTGACAGCCGGCGGCCTGGTGAACGCCACCCTGCTGGTGGCCCCCGACGGCGCGGAGCTGGCCGACGGCAGCTACCCCGCCTGGCTCACCGTCACGGTGGGACAGGGGAGCGCCGGCAGCCTGCGGGGCGGCGACGGCCTGTGGACCGTCAGCAGCGACGGCTCTGCCACCTGGCGCAAGCCCATCACCATCCTGGTGGACCGCACGGTTCCCGACGCACCCGCGGACGTGACCGCTCAGGACCAGGGGGACGGCACCACACTGGTCACCGGCACGGCCCTGCCCGGCCAGCTGGTGGGCGTGGTTCTGACCTCCGACGCCGACAGCATCGGCAAGGTGGAGGGCGCCGCCGTTATGGCGCGCGCCACCGTGGCCGATGAGACCACCGGCAAATTCAGCCTCACCGTTTCCACCCCGGCCGACGGCCAGCTCCTGGTACCCTTCGCCGCCTCGGACACGGGCACATTGTCCCTGGCGCCGGCGGCGGAGGTGGAGGAGCCGTTCGGAAAGACCCCGGTCACCATCACCGCCCCGGAAAGCGTGACCAAGATCTATGACGGCACCCCCGCCCAGGTAGAGGCCGCCGCCCAGGACTACCCCGGCGCGCTGGAATACACCTGGAGCACCGCCGACGGCAGCGCGCCCACCGACGCGGGCAGCTACACCGTCACCGTCCGGGTGCCGGAGAGCGACTCGAAGTATACCAGCAATGCCGTCAGCATCTCCGTGACCATCGAACCGGCCCCGGGCACCAGCGACCCCGCCTACGGGGCGCCCGACGGCCTCACCGCCGACTACGGCGCGGCCCTGAGCACCGTGACCCTGCCCAATGGCTGGGCCTGGATGGATGGGAGCCAAATTCTGACCGCCACCGGCGTCTATCAGGCCGCCTATACCCCGGAAAATCCCAACTACGCCCCCGTGGATGTGGAACTGACCGTCAACATCAATCCTCCCACGGGCAAGACTCCGGTGACCATCACCGGCCTCACCGTCAGCGACAAGACCTACGACGGCAAGCCCGCCGCCTGGGAGGGCACGGCCAGCGTCACCGGCGGCTATGCGGGCGAGCTGCGCTACACCTGGAAGAAGTCCGACGGCACGGCCCTGGATGGCCCGCCCACCGACGCGGGCAGCTACACCCTCACCGTCAGCGTGCCCGAGGACAGTACCTACTTCGGCAGCGTGGTTCTGCCCTTCACCATCGCCAAGGCCCCGGCGGCCAGCGACCCGGCCTATCGGGAGCCCACCGGCCTGACCGGTACCGCGGGCAAGCCCCTGAGCACGGTCACCCTGCCCGGGGGCTGGAGCTGGAACAGCCCGGATACGGTGCTGAATGCGGAGCAGCAGTCCTATGAGGCCAGCTACACGCCCACCAATGCCAACTACGAATCCCTGTCCAAGACCCTGACGGTCACCGTCACCGAGGGCGGGCAGAGCGGCGGCGGCAGCGGCGGCGGCACGCCGGCGGCGCCCGGCGGAGAGACGGTTACCAATCCGGACGGCTCCACCACCACCACCGTCACGAAGCCTGACGGCACGGTGACCGAAACCACCAGCCGTCCCGACGGCACCACCGGTACGGCGCAGACCGACCCGGCGGGGAACACCACCGCCCAGGTGGAGATTTCCCAGGAGGCGGCGGAGCAGGCGGAGCAGACCGGCCGGCCGGTGAAGCTGCCCCTGCCCGAGCTGGTACCGGGTTTGGACGGCGGCGGCGCCCCCACGGTGGCGATCACCCTTCCCGATCATGTCCCGGGCATCACGGTGGAGATTCCCGTGGAGAACGTCACGCCCGGCGTGGTGGCAGTTGTGGTGGGTGAGGACGGCTCGGAGACCGTGGTGAAACAGTCCGTGCCCACCGGGGACGGCGTGCGCCTCATCCTGGAGGAGAGCTCCACCATCCGGCTTGTGGACAACACCCAGAGCTTCACCGATGTGCCCGAAACCGCCTGGTACCACGACGCGGTAGTCTTTGTCACCGCCCGAGGGATCTTCAACGGAATCGGCGGCGGCCGCTTCAGCCCGGACGGGATTATGACCCGCGGGATGCAGGCCAAGGTGCTCCACAATATGGAGGACAACCCGGTGAGCAGCCTGAGCGGCGTCTTTTCGGATGTGCCGCCCGGCAGCTGGTGCGCCGACGGGGTGAACTGGGCGGCGGAAGCGGAACTTGTGCTGGGCTACGGCGGCGGCCTGTACGGGCCCAATGACAGCATCACCCGGGAGCAGCTGGCCACCATTCTGTGGCGCTACGCGGGCAAGCCGGAGAGCAGCCACAGCCTGGACCACTTTGCCGACGCCGATCAGATCAGCGCCTTTGCCCGCCCGGCCATGGCCTGGGCCAATGAGCACGGCATCGTCAACGGCATCGGCGGCGGCAGACTGGACCCCCAGGGCCCCGCGCTGCGCAGCCAGGTGGCACAGCTGATGATGAACTTCTGCGAGTACCTGACAAAATAAGCCGTCTCACAGACGAAGAAAGGGCCCGCCGCAGAATCTTTTGATTCTGCGGCGGGCCCTTCTCTGCTTCTTTCCCCGGCCGGCTTATCGCCGGACCCATTTGCCAAACAGAGTCTTTTTATAGTGCCTGAATTCCTCTTTGACTTCTGCATAATCGCCGGCCTTTTGAAGATATTCCACACCCTTTGCAATGTCCTCCGGCACCCCCAGGCCGTTGCAGTACATCTTTCCCAGCAGATAAAACGCGTGAGGGCAGTCCCAGTCAATCCGATTCAGATAAGTAAAGGCCTTGGGGTAGTCCTGCTGGGTCCCCTGGCCGTTGGCGTAGCAGGCCCCCAGGTAGTAAAGCATGGCCGGCCCGCCGTGGTCCTCCGCCCACTTCAAAAGCTGAAAGGCCTTGGCGCAGTCCCGCTCCACACCGTGCCCGTCATAGTAGAACATGCCCAGCCGGTTGGCTGGGTTTACTTTTGCCTGAATGGGGGCGGAGAGGGCCTGCTGATAATATTGGGCGGCCCGGGCGTTGTCCTTGGGTACCCCTTCGCCCAGCTCGTAGGAGTAGCCCGCCCAGAAGAAGGCACAGGGCTCCCCCGCCTCCGCCGCCCTGCGGTAGAGGTCAAAGGCCTCCCCCTTGCTTCCCTGGTCATAGAGCTCGTTGCCATAGTAGAAGAAGTAACTGGGATACCCCTTTTCCGCCCCATAGCGGTACACCTCGATGGCTTTCTCCGGCCGGGGAGAGATGAGCCCCGCCTTCCCCTCCCGATAGAAGTTGGCCAGGTTGACGCCGCCGGTGGAGATGCCGCTGCGCAGGGACCGCCACAGCCAGTCCTCACACTTGGCGTAGTTCTCCCGCAGATAGCTCTGAATGGCGTCGTCGCTGTCAAAATCCTCCCGGGTTTTGCCCTGAATTTCCGGAAAATCTCCCCAGTAGTAGGCATTCCCGATGATCATCTGGCACAGGGGCTCCCCGTGCTCCGCCTTGTCCAGCACGGCGTCAAAGGCCTCCTGGAAAGTCAGGGGCATGGCCTGGGCCAGCTGCCGGTCCATCACCCCGCTGCGCAGGGACAGCAGCGTCCCGATGGCGCTGCCCTCCAGCACGGAGCGGCGCATGAACTCGTCCCCCGCCTGCTCATCCACAGGGAAATTATGCCCCGGCCAGGTGTACTCCGGTCCGTACAGGCACCGGGCCAGCAGGCAGCAGGCGTCCGCGTCCCCATCCTGCACCGCCTGCTGGAGCAGCTGGAAGCCCTCCTGCCCCCGCCTGGAGCGCAGATCGTAGTAGATGTACTTGAGCGCCCGCTCCACCAGGTCGCTGAAAAATCGTCCCATCCGTATGTCCTCCTTATTTGTTACGCTTGTTGGCGTTGTTCAGAGGCCTGCTGCCAGGTGCGGCCGGAGCGCTCCATTTTTGCCCAGTTCTCCAGGGAGGGGATCTCCCCCCGCAGCCAGCCCCGCAGCATCTCCTCCGCCTCACCGGCGGACATATCCCGGGTCCAGGCGTACTGCCCGGGCACGCCGGGGGTACCGGAGTACTCCTCCATCAGGATGCGGGTGGGCTGTATCATGCCGCCGGCCAAACCCACCAGGCGGCTGAAGGCGTGCCCCTGGCCCTGGATGGGGACGCCGGGCACCAGCTGGAGGGGGACGGCCTTCCCTTTCCGGTCGGGCTGGCGCAGCAGTTCATGGATGGTGTCCCCGGTGATGCGGGAGGTCACCGAGCCGTCGGGCAGGGTAAGCACCTGGTTCTGGGCCAGACGCTCCTGCTCCGCCCGCTCCTGCTCCTCCACCTTGGCCTTGCGCTGGCGGTAGGCCCGCTCCTGGGCATACTGCTGTTCCTCCTCCTTGGCGTAGACCAGGTCCTGGTACTCCCTGGAGTCGTACACCCCGAACAGGGCGGCGGGGGCCCGGCGGCGCAGGCAGTCCATGGCCTCCTCCAGCTCCCGCCTGGATTTCAGAGTGGTGACCTGCCGCTCCCGGCGGTCGTCCACAATCCAGATCTCGTAGATGTGGACGGCCTGGGTGCGTTTGCCGGCGCGGCGGATGCGGTGCTCCTCCCGGCTGAACACCCCTCGAATGCGGGGGATGGAAGAAACTTCATCTCCCAGCACCCACTCCTTGCCCACGCCCAGCCTGCCGCACCACTGGCCGTTCTGCTTTAAATCCTGATCCACCATGGCAAAGAGCTCCTTCACCGGCGGCGCCTCGTCGGGGTAGGGGAGCTGGCTGCGGATGGACTGGGCCAGGGCGCTCTTCTCCGGCACCAGGGCGTCCCGCAGGCTCCAGTAGGCCAGAAAGAGGCCCAACAGAATGGCGATGGCGCCCGCCGCAGGGATCAGGTAGTAGCCAAAGCTCATCTCCTCTTTTAGCCGCTCCGCTTCGTAGGGCACGGACTGGGCCGTCAGGAAAAACCAGGCGGCCAGCCCGCCGCCTGCCAGGCAGAGGCCCGCCCAGATCAGCCCGGTGAGCCGTCCCCGGGTGCGCTGGAGGCAGTAGCCCTCCTCCGGTCCGTCCGGCTGCTGCTTTTTGTTCCACCACATGATGAGGAGAATCACCGGGATGGCGAAAATCCGCAGGATGACCACCAGAGCGATGTAAACCACCACATTCCAGGGCCATTTGAGATAGATCCGCTTCTTTTGAGAATTTTTTACTTCCATGGTATCCCCTTCCGCCTTTTCAACATCATCGCCGGGCCCGGTCTCCTTCTCCGGTGTCCTCGAGCACCAGCGGCTGCCTGGAGGCACAGCCCAGCTCTTTAAATTGGGAGAACAGGCAGTCCATCCGGGTGGGACGGACGCAGATCAGGTGCATGGGGCTTTTCAGGCCTTTGAGAAAGTCCACGGAGATCTTCTTCCTGGCCGCGTGGGCCAGGTAGCGCTCTGAAAAGGGCTCCACCACCACGGCTTCCCCCATGATCTGCACTCCCTGCAGTCTGCCCAAGCCCTGGTACTTGTCAAAGACGGCCAGGCTCACATGGGGATT